>URZO01000008.1 GCA_900552465.1 uncultured Parabacteroides sp.
TGTGAGCAGGCCTGTCGACAATTGTGGGCAGGCCTGCTGACGATTGTCGACAGGCAAACCGTTCGGCGCGAATATACAAAATAATCCCCTTCGTTCTGCCCAATCTTTTGTATCTTTGTCCTGCATTTTAAGCAGATATGAATATATGATAAGCTACTTACAAATAGATAAGCTGACCAAGAGCTTCGGCGACCTGGTTCTTTTTGAGGATATTACTTTTGGAATTGCGCAAGGACAGAAAGTCGGGCTGATCGCCAAGAACGGTACGGGTAAAACGACTTTGCTGAATATCATAGCCGGAAAGGAAGATTATGACAGCGGGGCGGTTGTCTTCCGCAACGACCTGCGCGTCGGATATCTCGAGCAGACGCCGCATTATCCGGACGGCTTGACTGTCTTGCAGGCTTGTTTCTATTCGCCGAACGAGACGGTGCGCCTGATTGCCGAATACGAACAGGCGATGGCAAGCGGCGACCATTCCAATCTCGAAGACATACTGCTCCGGATGGATAACCTGAAGGCATGGGACTACGAACAGCGGGCGAAGCAGATTTTAGGGCAGTTGAAGATACAGAATTTCGACCAGAAGGTGGAAACGCTTTCCGGCGGACAGCTGAAGCGCGTGGCGTTGGCAAACGTCCTGATCACCGATCCGGAACTGATTATCCTTGACGAACCGACCAACCACCTGGATCTGGAGATGACCGAATGGCTCGAAGGATACCTTTCTCGCGCGAACATTAGTATATTGATGGTGACGCACGACCGTTATTTCCTGGACCGTGTCTGTAGCGAGATCATCGAAATAGACCGGCAGCAGATTTACCAGTATAAAGGAAATTACAGCTATTACCTGGAAAAACGCCAGGAACGCATAGAGGCTTTGAATACGGAAGTCGACCGGGCGAGCAACCTGCTTCGCAAGGAGCTGGACTGGATGCGCCGTCAGCCGCAGGCTCGCGGGACCAAAGCCAAATACCGGATCGACGCTTTCTACGAACTGGAAAAGAAAGCGAAGCAGCAGCACGACGCGGGCAACGTGAACCTGGATGTGAAGGCATCGTATATCGGTTCCAAGATTTTTGAGGCGGAACATGTCTGCAAGCGTTTCGGCGACCTGAAGATCGTAGAAGATTTCAACTACGTCTTTGCCCGTTACGAAAAGATGGGGATTGTCGGGAACAACGGAACCGGGAAATCGACCTTTATCAAGATGCTGATGGGCGAGGTGGAGCCGGACAGCGGACGGTTCGATGTGGGCGAAACGGTTCGTTTCGGCTATTACAGCCAGGACGGCCTTCAGTTCGACGAGCAGATGAAGGTGATCGATGTCGTGCAGAATATTGCCGAATATGTCGATCTGGGCGACGGGAAGAAGATGGGTGTTTCCCAATTTCTGAACTATTTCCTGTTTGCTCCGGAGAAACAACATAGCTATGTCTATAAGCTGAGCGGAGGGGAGAAGCGGCGTTTGTACCTGTGTACGGTCCTGATGCGCAACCCGAATTTTCTTGTGCTGGACGAGCCGACGAACGACCTGGATATCGTGACGCTGAATGTGTTGGAGGAATATCTGCGGAGTTTCAAAGGATGCGCGATTGTCGTCTCCCACGACCGTTATTTCATGGATAAGGTAGTCGATCATCTGCTGGTGTTCCGGGGCAATGCGGACATCAAGGATTTTCCCGGAAACTATTCGCAGTATCGTGACTGGAAAGAGATGCAGGACCAACTGGAAAAAGAGGCCGAAGCCGCCCGCCAGCCGAAACAGGCTCCGATAGCCAATAAAACGTCCCGTCCCGAAAAAGAACAAAAGAAGAAACTCACTTTCAAGGAACGCAAAGAGTTTGAAGCGCTTGAAGTCGAAATACCGCAGCTCGAAGCCGAAAAAGCCGAGCTGGAAGCGGCGATGAGCAGTGGTACGCTCAGCAATGACGAGTTGTTGGCTAAGTCTGAACGGATTGCAAAAGTAATAGACGAAATAGACGAAAAGACAATGCGCTGGCTCGAATTGAGCGAGTTGGCGTGAATAATGTGTTAATGAGTCAATATGCCAATGTGCCAATTATGAATACGGAGAAGCCGATCTTGTGGAACCGGAACTTTGTGCAATGTTGCATTTCCTATTTCCTGATGAATTTCTCTTTCTACCTGTTGATGCCGACGATGCCGCTTTATCTGGTGGAGGTTTTGGGGATCGACACGGCAAATGTGGGGATTGTGCTGTCGAGTTATACGATCGGGCTGCTTTGTGTCCGTCCCTTCTCCGGTTTCCTGGTGGATTGCTTCTCGCGTAAGCCGTTGTATTTATTGGCTTTCTTTGTTTTTGCCGTTATGTTTGGCGGCTATCTGGTCGCGGCGACTATGCTGACGATTATGGCGGTGCGGTTCGTGCAGGGCGGCTTTATGGGGCTTACTTCCGTTTCCGGCAATACGATTGCGATCGATGTGATTCCGTCTGCGCGGCGGGGGGAAGGAATGGGGTTTTATGGCCTGACGATCAATCTGGCGATGTCGCTGGCTCCGTTGGTGGCAGTCGTTATCTATGATAAATGGGGCTTTCATTCGTTGGTGCTGGTCGGGCTGGTTGCAGCTTTCATCGGTGTCGGGTCCGTTTGCCTGATCCGCTATCCGAAACGGGAGAAAACGCCGCGTCCTCATTTTTCTCTGGATCGTTTTATCCTGGTGAAGGCGTTGCCGGCAGCGTTGGCTTATATCCTGGTGGCGATACCTTACGGGATGATTACCTCTTTTGTCGTTTTATATGGGAAAGAGATCGAGGTGGCCAATCCCGGCTACTTCTTTATTTATATGGCGGTTGGCGTGGGGACGTCGCGTCTGATATCCGGCCGCCTGGTCGATCATGGTAAGATTCATTGGGTTTCGGTCTGTTCGTCCGTCTGTCTGTTGGTGACGTTCGCTGTGTTTGCAACCGTTCATCATCCTGTGGCTTTCTTTGTCTGCGCTTTGATGATCGGGATCGGTTATGGAGTGGGAGTACCCGCTTTCCAATGCCTTTTTGTCAATGTCGCTCCGCATAATATGCGCGGGACGGCAACTTCCACTTATCTGACTTCTTTTGATCTGGGTGTCGGGATCGGTATGCTCTCGGCCGGTTTTATCGCTTCCTATGCGGGGTTGGCTATGGCTTACGGTGTGGGAGGCGGTTGTTGTCTGCTTTCGCTGCTTGTCTATTTGCGTTGGGTACGGCCGTCGTATGAGAAATATAAATTGGTAAACTAAAAGATAATTAATCCCCGATTTTTCTTGTAACCTATCATATAATAAATAAAAGTTGCTATATTTGTGTATTATATGAATGGTTGAGTTATGACAAAAAGTACCATGGGAACTAAACTTCCCCGTAAATTAGCACAGAAAATGCAGATTGTAGGCGAACAGATTAAACTGGCACGCCTTAGGCGAAATTTGAGTATAGCTCAGATTGCAGAGCGAGCCACTTGTTCTGAATTAACAGTATCAAGGGTTGAGAAAGGTCTACCTACCGTATCTATAGGTATTTATTTGCGGATTCTCTATGCCTTACAGTTGGATGACGATATTCTTTGGTTAGCCAAGGAGGATACTTTGGGTAAAGCGTTGCAGGATCTGAACTTGAAACAGCGTGAAAGAGCATCTAAAAAAGAATAGCAATGAAAAAGTTATGGGTTTACGCTGATTTCGATTGGCTCAAAGAAACAGAACTGATCGGAGAGTTAACTTACGATATGCTTCGCGGATCAGAAACTTACGGCTTCTGCTTTAATAATGATTGGCTGAAGAAATACGGAGATTTATTTTTGAGCGAGGATCTGAATAATTATCCGGGCCAGCAATATACGCAACCCGGAAAAGATATTTTCGGTTGTTTTTCTGATGCGTTGCCTGATCGTTGGGGGCGCACTTTGCTCAACAGACGTGAACAGTTATTGGCAATTGAAGAAAAGCGGCCTGTTCGCAAGCTGTCTTCTTTTGATTATCTGATAGGTATCGATGATTATTCCCGGATGGGAGGTTTCCGGTTTAAAGAAAATCCGGAAGGTGATTTCATTAATGCAAGCAATAATTTGCAAATACCTCCATTAACCAATATCAGAGAACTGATATATGCCAGCCAGGAGATAGAAAAAAGTGAAGAAAAGAATCTGTTGCCTGAAAAGAAATGGCTTACACAATTGCTTCAACCTGGGACATCGCTTGGCGGTGCACGTCCGAAAGCCAGTGTAATGGGAGAGGATAAAATGCTATATATAGCCAAATTTCCTTCCCGGAAGGATAATTATAATGTTGGACTGTGGGAACATTTCTGTCATTTATTGTCGGCGAAGGCCGGTATTTGTACAGCTTCAACCAAAGTGCTTGCGACTGAAAGCAAATATCATACATTACTGTCTAAACGCTTTGATAGAACAGAGGATGGTAAACGGATTCATTTTGCTTCTGCCATGACTTTACTGGGGTTGACAGATGGAGATAACGCCGGTACTAATTATGGTTATTTGGATATTGTGGATTTTATAGTACAAAGTTGTACAAATGTAGAGGCCAATCTTCAGGAACTGTATCGGAGAGTAGCGTTTAATATTTGTGTAGGGAATACGGACGATCATTTCCGTAATCATGGTTTCCTGCTTACCTCAAAAGGCTGGACTCTGTCGCCAGCTTATGACATGAATCCGACTTTGGGTGAACAACAAAGTTTGCTTATATCTTCTTGCTCTTGTGAATCGGATTTGGATATCTTGTTAGATGCCAGTGAAGAATATATGCTGGACAGAAGTACAGCACTTCTGATTATAGAAAATGTTGTAGGTGTTATCAAAGATTGGAGGCAAGTGGCCATCCGTTTGCAAATTCCAAAATCAGAGATAGAACTGTTTTCGTATCGGCTGGACAAATGGGGGAGGAGATGACTCGTAATAGATAGTGCTTATGTAAATATCGATTTGGTCTATATATGCGCTGTATGATATCTCGCTTGTCTTGATTGTTTCATTTATGCTTCAAAAAGATTGCTTAATTACTAAAACTGCCTCATTTTGATAACTGTTAACAAAGTTTTACTATATTCAAGAACAATGTTCTAAAACATATTGTTATCTTTGTAACAGCAAAAAGATAAAAGGTGAAAAGATAGGGGACAGCGGTCCCCGTGTTTAGGTTTAACAATTTAATGTTTAGGTATTATGAGACGTTTAGGTATGGCTGTTGCAGCCGTTTTATTATGTGCAACAATGGGGTTTGCACGCGAGAACCGTAACAATGTAAGTAAAGAACCGTTTGCTATTAACTTTGAAAAATTGAGCAACTATTTGCAGTTGTCATCTTATCAGGCCAATGAAGTAGCAAACATCAACGAGTATTTTCGGGATATGCAGAGCGAAAGTCTCAGATCAAGCGAACAGATGCGCGACAAGAAGATGCGTCAGGCTGTTTATGGAAATCTGAAGTTGATGAAGAAGGTTCTTACACCGGAACAGTATCGCAAATATGTGATTCTGTTGAATGTGACCAATAATAATAACCGTACGTTGAATTTCTGATTCAACAAGGTTATTTCTGATAGCGGAAGAGATTGCATGCTTTGTGTGTGCAATCTCTTCTTTTTTTATCTATCTTTGCGCTGTTTTTAACAAATAATGAACACACATAAATCGAAACAACAACGCAAACATGGAACAACCGCTTAATCTGGCCTCTAATGCCGCATTGAGAAGAAATGTAGCAGACTACACTTTGATCGTTATCGGTGCTTTTTTCCAGGCACTTAGTTATGTCCTTTTCCTGGCTCCGTACAAAATCGTACCGGGAGGTGTGTATGGCATCTCGATCGTACTGCATTATGTGACGAAAGGAGTTTTCTCTTTTATGCCCGATGGCCTTCCGATGGGTGCGACGGCCCTCTGCTTCAATATCCCGCTGATGATTCTGGCAATGAAAAAGATCGGGCTGGCGTCCGGCCCGAAGACGATTGTCACCTTCCTGCTGATATCTGTTTTTACGGATACATTATCTTATCTACTGGGGAATCAGCCGCTGGTCGAGAACGATAGTTTTATAGCCTGTTTCTATGGCGGCGCGATCCTGGGGATCGGTGTGACTTGTGTGTTCCGTGCACAGAGTACGAGTGCGGGGACGGACGTGCTGGCGCGTGTGATCGCCAGTAATTCGAATCTGAAAGTCAGCAATATGATTATCGTGCTGGATTCGCTGGTTGTCTTGCTGGGCTTGATTGTCTTCCGCGACTGGGCAGTTCCTTTGTATTCATGGTTCACTATCTTCGTTTACGGGAAAATCGTGGAGATGTTCCAGACCGAGAATCCCAACCGGGCTGTCTTTATCGTATCGAAGAAGACACAAGAGATAAAAGATTTAATCGTGGGAAAGATGGGTATGCGTGGTACTTTCCTGCATGGACGCGGTATGTATGAAGGCAAGGAGAAAGAAATCATCTTCACCATTGCCGAACGTAAAGACCTGCCCCGTCTGAAAGACGAGGTGAAAGAGATCGATCCGAGTGCCTTTATCTCCACAATGCATGCGAGTAAGGATTCACCACGACCGGGAATCTGATAAATTGAAAATTATTTCCTATCTTTGCCACATTTAAAAACAAACTGTAAGAAAGAAATGCCTAATATTTCACAACGAGGAGTCAACATGCCGGCTTCTCCTATCAGAAAGCTCGTTCCGCTTGCCAATCAGGCTAAAGCTAAAGGTACTAAGGTGTATCATCTGAATATCGGCCAGCCCGATCTGCCTACGCCCGAAGTCGCGATGGAAGCGATGCGCCGTATCGACCGTAAAGTGCTGGAGTATTCTCCGAGTGAGGGTATCCGCAGTTTCCGTGAAAAGCTGGTGAAATATTATGCGAAATTCAATATCCTTGTGGATGTTGACGATATCATCATCACGACCGGCGGATCGGAAGCCGTCTTTTTCTCTTTCATGGCTTGTCTGGATCCGGGTGACGAAATTATCGTGCCTGAACCGGCATACGCCAACTATATGGCGTTTGCCATTTCGAGCGGTGCCGTGATCAAGACAGTCCCGTCTACGATCGATGAAGGGTTTGCCCTTCCTTCCGTGGAGAAGTTCGAGGAGCTGATCACACCGCGCACGAAAGCGATCCTGATCTGTAACCCGAATAACCCGACCGGTTATCTGTATACGCAGAAGGAGATGGACCAGATTCGCGATATCGTGAAGAAATACGACCTGTTCCTGTTCTCCGATGAGGTTTACCGCGAGTTCTGCTATACGGGTGCGCCTTATATTTCCGCCTTCCACCTGAAAGGGATCGAGAATAACGTAGTGTTGGTCGATTCCGTATCGAAACGTTACAGCGAGTGCGGTATTCGTATCGGAGCGCTGATCACGAAGAACCAGATGGTGAAGGAAAATGTTATGAAATGGTGCCAGGCCCGTCTGAGCCCTCCTTTGATCGGACAGATCATTGCCGAGGCTTCGCTCGACACGCCGGAGGAATATATGCTGGATGTGTATAACGAATATGTGGAACGCCGTAAATTCCTGATAGACGGCCTGAACCGTATTCCCGGCTGCTATTCGCCGATACCGATGGGGGCGTTCTACACCGTTGCCAAGCTACCGGTAGATGATGCCGATAAATTCTGTGCCTGGTGTCTGAGCGAGTTCGAATATGAAGGCCAGACTGTCATGATGGCTCCGGCTTCCGGTTTCTATACGACTCCGGGCTTGGGAAAGAATGAAGTCCGTATCGCATACGTCCTGAAAAAAGAAGACCTGGCAAAAGCGCTTGTGGTGCTTCAGAAGGCGCTGGAGGCTTATCCGGGTAGAGTTATGTAATGAATTTAGAACTATTTATAGCAAAAAGAATCTATTTCAGCAAGGAGGGGGAGCGGCAAGCTACGCCTCCGGTCGTTCGTATCGCTATGATCGGGATAGCCTTGGGGTTAGCGGTTATGATTCTTTCGGTTGCTATAGTCATTGGTTTTAAGAAGGAGATCCGGAACAAAGTGATCGGTTTCGGGTCCCATATCCAGATCACGAACTTCGATAATAATACGTCCTACGAATCGACGCCTGTTGCAGTGAGCGACACGCTGCTCGATCATCTCAAATCCTTTCCTGGCATCACGCACGTGGAGGCCTTCGCTACGAAACCGGGCATTCTGAAAACAGATACCGACTTCCAGGGGATCGTGCTGAAAGGAGTGGATGACAACTACGACTGGACATTCTTCCGCAATAATCTGAAAGAGGGAGAGATCCCTGTCTTTAACGGAGAGAAAGCCTCAACCGATGTGTTGATTTCCCGCTATTTAGCTAATATGCTCGGGCTGAAAGTAGGCGATTCGTTCCTGACCTATTTCGTGGGAGAAAACATCCGTCCCCGCAAATTCCATATCACAGGTACATACGAAACCGGTTTCGTCGATTATGACAAGATCTTTGTGATGGCCGATATCCGCCAGACCCGCCGCCTGAACGATTGGGATGCCGACGAGGTGAGTGGTCTGGAGCTTCAGGTGGATAATTACGACCACTTGGACCAGATTGCAGAAGATTTGTATTTCGATATTGCAGAAAGGCAGGACCGGAACGGCAATAGCTATTACACCCGCTCCGTTAAGGAGATGAACCCGATGATATTCGACTGGTTGGATGTACAGGACATCAATGTCGTCGTGATCCTGGTCCTGATCCTTGCCGTAGCCGGGTTTACGATGATTTCCGGGCTTTTGATTATTATCCTCGAACGTACCAATATGATCGGTATCCTGAAAGCATTGGGAGAAAGCAATACCAGCATCCGTAAGATATTCCTTTATATCTCCTTTTTCCTGATCGGTAAAGGGATGATCTGGGGGAATGTGATCGGAATTGCGCTTTGTCTGATCCAGTCCTTTTTCCATGTCGTGAAACTGGATCCGTCCATCTATTATCTGGATGCAGTGCCTATCGACCTGACGGTCGTTTCTCTTATCCTGCTGAATATCGGCACACTGGCAGCTTCCATGTTGATGCTGTTAGGGCCTTCCTATCTGATTACCCGCATCGAGCCAGCAAAAAGCATACGGTTTGAATGATTATATTTTGGAAGTGAAATCTCTCTTTCCTTTGAACATCCGGTAAATATGGACGTATATGTTGTAGGCCGGTTGCACGATTTCCAATATTGGCATCCAGGTTGTTAACGGCTTTTGCTGTAGCAACAGGGCGGCTTTCCGGAGGACGAAGGCTTTTGTAGTGAAACGGAGGAGCAACAACAGGCTGGCCAGCACCGAGAGCAACCAATTTCCGAATATGCCGGTGACGAACGTCGCGATAGTTGCGACGATAAAAAGCAGGCTACTATAATTCTCCATCCTGTAAAAGGCCAGGGAAGTCCCTTTGTAGTAACGCTGCGTGGCGGCACGGGATACTTTCATCTCTTTCCAGATGCCGATGTCTTCGATTTTTTCCATTTCAGTGATGGAGTCCGCTTTGTATTGTACCATTGTGTTGGCGTCGGTGGCCGCTTCGTTAATAAACAGGTCGTCTGCCCCGGCATGAAGGTTGAGGGATTTTGAATAACCTTTATGAGCAAAGAACAATTCCTTCCGGTAAGACAGGTTCCGGCCGTTCCCGGTAAAAGGATGTCGGGCAAGGGCGGAAGACAGCATTTGCAGGCCGCTCTTCAGGTTATCGTATGCGATGAGCTTATGGAGCAATCCTTCGGTATGGCGGTAGGCACAAAAGCCCAGCACGATCTCAGTCTCCCGGTTGTAAGCGCTCTCCATCGTTTTGATCCACTTGTCGCCGAGCGGACGGCAATCGGCTTCGGTGAAAAGCAGGATGTCGTGCCGGGCAGCCTTGATCCCCATCGTGAGTGCCAGCTTTTTATGGCTCAGGTAGTGGGTGTCGACAGGCACATACGTATAATAGAGATGTTTGTATTCGTTGGAGAAGAGCTTCAAGATGTCTTCACTGTCTGCGTCGGAGCCGTCATTGACCACGATCACTTCATAATCAGGATAGTCCTGCGTGAGCAAAACAGGCAGGTTTTTGCGTAAGTTATCCGGCTCGCCATGTGCATACACAATGACGGAAACAGGCACGGCTTCCCGGTCCGTCGTCGCCCGTTCCTCCCTGTCCGCCTTCTTTGCTGCCCGTAGCGGACGCGCGTATGTGACCAAGTAATAAAGTAACTGGATAAGAAACAGCCCGGTCGTTATTCCGACCAGGCTTAGTTCTATATGATTAAATGTAAATAAATTTTCGCTCATACGATATTTTGTCTTTGGAGATACAAATGTACGAAGCTTTTTTATTTTATCACAGCAAAAGGTTAGCAATCATTTCCTGTTCTATTGAAGCAAAGAAGTCTATACAGACATCATAGATGTCGGCATTCAATTCCAAATCCGACTCAAACCAAGATATTATATCCGTTTTACTTCACCATCACTTTCACGCTTTCCAAGATACGATCCTGATTCCTGATAATATATAAATAGATGCCTTCCGTACTTTCTGATCGGATCTCTATCCGCGGGCTACTTACCGGGAGCTGGCGTAATAGGATTCCTCTGGTATTGTAAACTTCCAACCATACGGATTCTCCCGTGATTGTTTCTTGCCCTATATCCAGTGTCAGATGGGTGTTCTTTCTTACAGGATTGGGATACAGATTGAGAGGTGCTGAAGTAATTTTATCGATAGACGTTGGTACTGGAACTATTACCCTAATCGTAATATTTCCCGGATCACTTATACACCCCGTTGTTTTATCAGTAAGGGTGTATTCAAATGTATAGGGAGATTTTGCCGAAGTGAGGGCCAGATTGTCTATGGCCGCAATCATATCTTCCGCACTTGTTATGGGAGTAAGAATTCCTTTCAGATCGACCAACATATCATATTTATCGAAATCGATGGAATTCATTGCTGTTTTCGTCTGGCTTAAGTCAGGACTTTCTCCTTGTTTAAATTCCGGTATTAATATTTCTGTAAGTGTCGGTACGGGATTAACTGTTATGACAATTTCAAATTCATCTCCATTACATCCATCCGAGGTAGGCGTCACCTTATAGGTTACCGATATCGGATTGTCCGTAGTATTGATCAAGGTCCCGCTTATATCTGCCTCTTTATTTCCACTTGACAGCCCGTTTATGCCCGCCATCATAGGGACGTCCCATGTATAGGTAGTCCCAACAGGTACAATATCACCTCCGGGCGTTGTCTCCGGATTTATGGCAAAGGTCTCCCCGCTACAGATAATATCTGTCTTGGCACTTATCTGTGGGGTCACTTTTTCTATTATCCGGATACTGTCCCATTTATGACAATAGATTGCATCCGGAAAATCAGAATCTATTACCTGAATATAATACATCGTATCGGATGTTATTGAACCGGTATTGTTATGGGTCACGGTCAGCGGATTGGCCTGAACCCCTTTGGATGCAGATCCTATCGAGGTGCTTTTATCCCCTTTATACCATTGGAAGGTATAATTCGTATAACCACTCTCGGGCGTTATCTCGTTACTCGTTAAAGTTACACTCTCTTCAGGCCATAACTCTACTATCTTGATAGGAATACTGCTTTTTAAATCCTTATCTGCTTTTATCTTTATATCCTTTGGCCTTGGACATTCGGGACAACCTAATCCCGCAATGACAGGAATATCCGAAATGGAAAATTCAAGACAAACATTTTTAGAATCAATATTATCCCACCCTAAAGCATTCTGTGCATCAATCTGACTTGCTTTACCTACAACAACACGAAAATATACAGGGCCATCATAAGGCCGTCCTATTCCATCCTGAAATGCCGGATGATCTTTAGGAAGAGGGATTATAAACTCATTATTGGATTGCTTAGGGCCAACATTTTCCCAATGAGGAGCTATAGGTCCCTGGGGATTAGTATGGGTCCACTGAAAAAGATAATACGGCTCAATTTCATAATATTGTATTATTTTATCTGTCTCAATAGCATATAAAGTCATTGGATCTTCATATTGCTCCATTAAATCTTTCATATAGTCTTTAGCATCTATCAAAACAATAGAAGGAGCACAGGCCGTAAACTTAACATCATCAATTAAATAATCTCCATTCCCATCCCGAGAACAAACTCCAAGATTATTAATTTCCAACGTTACCGAAGTAACACCCGGAGCCAAAGGAAATTCAGCTTCTAATTTTTGCCACTGCTGATAACCTTTAAAATTCTTTGTTTCTTCATATAGCTCCATTCCATTTTGGTCTATAATTCTAATCTGAGTGGTAATACCTTGTTCATCGGGCTTATTTGTGGCACTTGCAACCCACATCGAAAAAGAAACCGTTTTTCCCTGACATAAATTGGAAATTTTGCGGGAATAGATGGTTTTCCCCATATATGCGTTGCTTTTAAGGTCAACAAACATCATTCCACCTGTTCCATCTCCACTGGTATGATCATATTGAGCTACGTTTGAGTCAGTATTATATGGGTTCATTCCCACAATAGAATAATCATCGGTGGTTGTAGTTCCGCATGGAACGCCAATGGTTACCGCACGTTGAGAACATACGGCAGAATAAGTTCCAAAAACCGTATTTGTCACATCCATAGAATGTACTAATCCATTGTCATCTGTCCATTGATACATTCCCCCTCTGTATCCGCTTGGGAATGAACCAAAATCATCATAGAAAAGTACTTTACTTGATTGAGGTTTTAAAGCATTACCACAACATAATGTGGTTGATACAACCAACTCATCCGATTCAACTGGCGAACATCCGGCAACAGGAAGAGTTACTTGTGCCTTTATCGTATAAGAGGGATTAGTTCCTAATTCATAAGTAAAACGGGCAGATGTAGTTGTCTGCATTACTCCATCAACGAACCATTTATAAGTGGTACCGGGAGGATAAGTTTCTTTCAGTCCGAAAGCGACCGCATCTCCCATACAAAAAGGATTGATACCTTCTGTAATCACTTTAGGTTTAATAGACCCTGTAATTTCAATATTATCAATTCCTATAGGAGCAAAGTTAATACCTCCCGGCCTTCCCAAATAAAACGTAACTGATCCGGTTACATCTACAATACCGGAAATAATTAACTTCTTCGATTTCCCAAAACCAATTGTTCCGGTAGAAACCCCACCTTGAACGGCTCCATTATTATTCACGGAAGTGGAACCATTAATAGCAATATTAGCATTTCCATGATATTGATTCAGATACGCATTATAAACATATCCACCAAAAGAAAAATTTCCTCCTCCATGTGCTACAGAATAAGCCTTTGCAGCATCTAAATCCAATAAATTATAAACATCTGCCGTAAAAGTAACGGAAGATCCGGGTTCCAGTCCACTCAAGGCATAAGAAAAAAACGCTTTTTCATGAGTTGCACCGGCGTTGACAAACATGTTATTATCATATTCCATCAGACGCGGATCGATAAGCTTCGGATTAACAACAATGGCACTACCACCAAAAAAACGACTCGGTGGATTATTGCCATTATCCTGAATGGTTTCCCATAATGCAGGGGTAAATAAAGTTCCTCCAGAACTCATCGAATTAGACAGCATCCCTATATGTCTCCCTTTATAGACTTCTTCATAATATAGGCACGAACCGCCACATTGACCATCCAACTCATCTCCGATGTTTTCATCCATCCAATCTGTAATAACAGGATTAAACAAAGAGGCATCTGTATCGAAATTTGTCCCTCCCACAACACAATATTGTGCAGAAACATTCATGGTAGTAATGAATGAAATTACAACTAACCATAGTATTTGTTTTCTAAATAATGGGGGCTTCATGTTTTTTAGAAA
This sequence comes from uncultured Parabacteroides sp., assembly GCA_900552465.1. Lineage (GTDB taxonomy): Bacteria > Bacteroidota > Bacteroidia > Bacteroidales > Tannerellaceae > Parabacteroides. Next base: position 13,823 of record URZO01000008.1, read on the forward strand.
ATAAATAGTTTGTATATTCTATGATACAAAGATATGGGGAGTTATAAAAAAAGACGCTGTTAAAAGTCTCAACTATTAGTGATAAATCTTTCAGACAAAAGATTAAGATTAATACCCCTTAAAATGATAATTTTAATATAGACACAGCGTGTCTATATTTTTTTTTGTAAAATTCTTATATACTTATGAATTAGATTTTTATTGTGTCTTTGGTTGCGGTTATAACAACTTCAAGATGTTATATAAGATGCATCAGATTGGAGCCTGCTTCACATATTTCTGCACTTCAGGTTGCTGAATTATATAAGAATCATTGGCAAGTTGAGCTCTTCTTCAAATAGTTCAAATTCTTTGTCTCTGTTGGAGTATTCGACATCGAAACGGGACCCCGCAGACAAGATAAAATCCAATTTTCTTATTTTAATAAAGAAGATTGGATTTTATAAATACTATCGGTTTTCGGCTTTTACAACGTATCCGAATAGTACGCTTTCGGCAGTTTCCGGCAGTTGTATTGGGAAGCCATCACTTCGCCGTAAGCGCCGGCAGAACGCAGGGCGATCAGGTCGCCGCGATGCGTACGGTTCAGTTCGACGTCTTTGCCGAATACGTCGGACGATTCACAGATAGGGCCTACGACATCGTAGACTTCTATCTCTTCATCGCTGGTGATGTTTTCCATGCGGTGATAGGCGTCGTACATGGCCGGACGGATCAGTTCGGTGAAGCCGGCATCCAGGATGCAAAATTTCTTCGTCTCGCCTTCTTTCACATACAATACTTTGGAGATCAGCGAACCGCACTGTGCCACGATCGAACGGCCCGGCTCGAAATGAACCTGCTGTCCGGGACGGAGTTGCAACAGTTTGTCGAATACGGCAAAATAGTTGTCGAAGGCAGGAACCGGCAAATGGTTCGGATGATAGTAGTCGATACCGAGGCCGCCGCCGAAGTTCAGGTTTTCTACATTCAAACCACGCGCTTCCAACTCTTCCTGTATCTCGTTGACACGGATCGCCAGGCCACGGAAAGCAGCCATGTCTGTGATCTGCGAACCGATATGGCAATGGATGCCGATCAGTTTGACGTGTTTCAGCTTGGCTACCAAATCCAGCACTTGTCCGAGTTGGCTCAGGTTGATACCGAACTTGTTTTCCTTCATGCCGGTCGTGATTTTGGCATGCGTATGGGCATCTACTTCCGGATTGATACGGAGGGCGATAGAGGCGACCTTGTTCCTGGCTGCTGCCAGTTCGTCCACAACCTCCAGTTCGGCAGCCGATTCTACATTGAAGCAATAAATATCATTGTCCAGTCCCAGGTTGATTTCCCAGTCAGCCTTGCCGACACCGGCATAAACGATCTTACCGGCCGGGAAACCTGCGTCCAATGCTGCCTGTATTTCACCGCCACTGACGCAATCCGCTCCCAGTCCATACTCTGCAATAACAGAGAGGATGCGAGGATTGGCATTTGCCTTCACTGCATAGTGGACATGATAGCCATACTTTCCGGCTTCGGTTGTCACCATATTGAGCGTCTCTTTCAACAGATCAATATTATAATAATAGAAAGGCGTCGTAAGCGCCTTGAACTGGTCTATCGGAAATGTTCCTTTGAGCATATTATGATATAAATTATATAAAGATAAATAAGGGCAGTCTGAATAGGCCGCCCTTATAGAAATATTTAGTTGTTGAATAAATGATCGCTTAACGCTTGCAGTGCTCTCTTCTTGTCGGAGGCTTTGACAAGGAGCGAGACGTTGTAGTTACTGCCGCCATACGAAATCATTCGTACCGGAACGTCTTTCATTGCCTGGACGATGCGGGCTTCGAAGCCGACGTTGTCCCATTCCAGGTCGCCGACAACACAGACGATCACCATATCTTCGTCTACGGTAACCGTTCCGTATTTCTTCAGGTCGTCCACGATTTCTTCCAGATGTTTGCGGCTGTCGATTGTTACGGAAACGCCCACTTCGGAAGTCGTCACCATGTCGATCGGAGTCTGGTAGTTTTCGAAGATTTCGAATACCTTACGCAGGAAGCCTGTTGCCAACAGCATGCGGCCGCTCTTGATCTTGATGGATGTGATATTGTCTTTTGCGGCAACCGCTTTGATTTTACCTTTTTCCGTTGCGTTGGAGATCATCGTTCCCGGAGCATCCGGTTGCATGGTGTTCAGCAGGCGGACAGGGATGTTGTTCAACTTGGCCGGCAGGATGCAGGTCGGGTGCAGGATCTTGGCGCCAAAATAAGCCAGTTCTGCCGCTTCTTCAAAGTGCAGGTGACGCACCGGAGATGTTTTCTCGACAATACGCGGGTCGTTGTTGTGCATGCCGTCGATATCTGTCCAGATCTGGATCTCTTCAGCACCGATAGCCGCACCGATCAGGGAAGCGCTATAGTCGCTACCGCCACGCTGCAGGTTGTCGATTTCGCCGTAAGCATTGCGGCAGATGTAACCCTGTGTGATAAACAGGTCGGCATCCTTATGTTCGTTCAGCAGTTTGACGAGCTTTTCTTTGATATACACGGGGTCCGGTTCTGCATTCTTGTCCGTGCGCATATAGTCCAATGCCGGAATCAGGACGGAGTTTACTCCGCATTCGTTCAGGTAGAGGTTCATCATGCCCGTAGAGATCAGTTCGCCCTGCGCCAGGACAACCTTTTCTTCAAACAGCGTGAACAGGTCTTTTGTGAATGTACGGATATGATCGAAATGAGCTTTTATCAGTTCTTTGGCCTTCTGCTTATATTCGTCGGTGCTGTAGAGTTCTTCAATATGGCCGTAGTATTTCTGAGCCAGTTTATTGATGACCTCGTTCGCTCCGTCAGGGTTTTTCTTGTACAAGTAATCCGAAATTTCAACCAATGAGTTGGTTGTACCGGACATGGCAGACAATACTACAATGTTACGCTCTCCCGTAATCAGTTTTGCTACACCTTTTATTCTCTGTGCAGATCCCACAGAAGTACCGCCAAACTTTAAAACTTTCATTTTCTTTTACTATATTAATTTGTTCTTCTTCGCTTTAAATGCGTGTGCAAAGTTACATAAAAAATTATTCTCCCACATCACTTAGGCAGGCATTCTCACATTTTACTATACGCGCGGGATAATTATGTACCAACGTGTAGTTGTGAGTCGTCATAATGACAGCCGTTCCTTTCCGGCAGATGTCGTGCAAAAGCTGTACGATCTGTCCGCTTGTTTCCGGGTCCAGGTTGCCGGTAGGCTCGTCGGCCAGGATCAGGACCGGATCGTTCAGCAGGGCGCGGGCGATCACGATACGTTGCTGCTCGCCACCCGAAAGTTCGTGCGGCATCTTATAACCTTTGTCCTGCATACCGACCTGGAAGAGTACGTTATTGATCCGCTCGGCTATCTCGCTCTTCTTTTTCCATCCGGTAGCCTTCAGGACAAATTCGAGGTTTTTGTTTACCGAACGGTCGGTCAGCAGTTGGAAATCCTGGAAGACGATACCCAGTTTCCTGCGCAGGTAGGGGATGTCTTTCCGTTTCATCTTGCAGAGGTTATAGTCCAGCAGCCATGCATCCCCGCGTTCAATGGGAATTTCGCAGTACAAGGATTTCAACAGGCTGCTCTTGCCGGAACCGACTTTTCCGATCACATACACAAATTCTCCGTTATGGAGCGTGAAGGAGGCGTCGTGAAGGATCACATTCTCTTCACGGCAGATTTCCACATTATCCAGTTTGAGCAGGGTTGTCTCTTCCATTGCTGTTATCCTTTATGTCTGCTTTTCAGTTCGCGTGCGAGGTCTTCGATACGAAGTCCTTTGCTCGTCAATAATACGATCAGGTGATAGAGCATGTCGGCAGCTTCGTAAACAAGCCGGTCGTCAGTTCCGTTGGTCGCTTCGATAACGGTTTCCACCGCTTCTTCGCCTACTTTCTGTGCCATGCGGTTGATGCCTTTCTGGAACAGGGTTGTCGTGTAGGAACCTTCCGGCATTTCCTGACGGCGTTGTTCGATGAAGTTTTGCAGATATTTGAGGAACATGATGTCTTCCACATTCTTCTCGCCAAAACAAGTATCGGCGCCTGTATGGCATACGGGACCGGCCGGGATGGCCTTGATCAGCAAGGTGTCGTTGTCGCAATCGACTGCGATGTTGACTACCTGGAGCGTGTTTCCGCTTGTTTCACCCTTCATCCAAAGACGGTTTTTCGTACGGCTGAAGAATGTGACTTTACCGGTAGCTTTTGTTTCTTCGTAAGCTTCTTCGTTCATAAAGCCCAACATCAATACTTTGTTTGTGTTGTTGTCCTGAACGATGGCGGGAATCAGCCCGCCCATTTTTTCAAAATCTAATTTCATCTTTTATCTTGTTGTTATATATTTTCGTATCAGTGTCTATGTCTTGGCGGTCCCGGATCAAGTCCGGGATGACTACATCCGCCATCTCATCCTGATGTATAAATCAATTTAGGATGAGTTTGCGGGTCAAGCCCGCAATGACACGCTACATTAAATGCGGACGTTGATTCCTTCTTTATGGAGATACTGTTTCAAAGTACCTATCCCGATCTCTCCGAAATGGAAAACGCTTGCCGCCAATGCAGCGTCAGCCTTTCCAAGAGCGAAAGTATCGCGGAAATGTTCCATCTTTCCCGCTCCGCCCGAAGCAATGACCGGGATGTGCAGATTGTCGGCCAGCGTCGACAGCGCCTCGTTAGCGTAACCGTCTTTCACGCCGTCGTGCGTCATGCTGGTGAACAGGATTTCGCCCGCCCCCAAACTTTCCGCTTCGGAGGCCCATTGGAACAGATGCTTTTCCGTCGGGATGCGTCCTCCGTTCAGGTAACAGAGCCAGTCGCCATTCTCAAAATTGGCATCGATGGCAACTACGCACACCTGGCTGCCGAAGTTTTTAGCAATCTCTTCGATCAGTTTCGGATTACGCAGCGCAGCCGAGTTTATAGAAACCTTATCAGCCCCGGCACTCAACAGCCGGTCCACATCTTTCATCTCGTTGATGCCGCCGCCAACCGTAAAAGGGATGCTGATATTGGCCGCTACTTTCTTCACCAGTTCCGTAAACGTTTTACGTCCTTCGTGCGAGGCGGTTATATCCAGATAAACCAATTCGTCGGCTCCCTCGCGGCTGTATTGTGCACCCAGTTCGACCGGGTCGCCGGCATCGCGGAAGTTTACGAAATTGATTCCTTTGACAGTCTTTCCATCTTTTATGTCCAAACAGGGGACTATTCTTTTGGCAAGCATATATAATCGTTGTTTTTATCAGGTGAAGCGGATCAGATCTTTCAGCTGTATCTTCCCTTCGTAAATCGCTTTACCGAAGATAACAGCCGGAATACCCGCCTCAGCCAGTTTTTCAATATCTTGTATGGAACTGACCCCTCCGCTGGCTATCAGACAGAGAAAAGGTATTTGTTCCCGTATTTCTTTATAAAGGTCGATCGCAGGGCCTTGCAGCATGCCGTCGCGGCTGATGTCCGTACAGATCGCTTTCGTGATCCCTTTGTCGTAATAATCCCGGATAAAGGGGATCAACTCCTTGTCGGTCGTCTCCTCCCATCCGCTTATTGCGATCTTTTTATCCTTGGCATCCGCTCCGAGGATAATCTTCTCCGGACCGAACTTCGTGATCCAGGAAGCGAACACGTCCGGATTCTTTACAGCGATACTTCCGCCCGTAACCATCTGTGCGCCGCTCTCGAAAGCGATCTCGAGGTCGCCATCCTGCTTCAGTCCACCACCGAAATCGATAATCAGCGACGTGCGGGTCGCCACGCGCTCCAGTGTCCGGTAGTTGATGATCCGTCCCTGGCGCGCACCGTCGAGGTCTACCATGTGCAGTCGGCGAATGCCATGATCTTCAAACATCTTGGCGACCTCCAAAGGATCTTCGTTATACACTTTCTTGGTGTCGTAGTCGCCCTGAGTGAGGCGTACGCATTTGCCGTCGATCATATCTATAGCGGGAATCAACTCTATCATATCATCTTACAGTTTTAAAAAGTTACTCAATATAACCTCGCCAACCGAACCGCTTTTTTCCGGGTGAAACTGGGTCGCATAGAAATTATCTTTATGCAGAGAGGCACTGAACGGAAGGATATATTCGGTCGTAGCTGCGGTATAATCATTTACAGGTACATAGAAACTATGTACGAAGTAAACAAATTTGTTCTCCAATTGCTTGTTGAACAGCCCGTCTTTAACATCCGTAATCGTATTCCATCCCATGTGCGGAACCTTGTCCGTATGTTTCTGCGGGATAAAGCGCTTGACTTCCGTATCGAAAATGCCCAGGCAATCGGCGTCTCCTTCTTCCGAATGGCAGCACATCAACTGCATGCCCAGGCAAATACCCAGAACCGGCTGCTTCAATCCTTTTATGATCGCATCCAGTTTATGTTCTTTCAGGTGATCCATTGTAGTCTGGGCTTCACCAACGCCCGGAAAGATTACTTTATCCGCTTTACATAGCAGTTCCGGATCTGCCGTGACAGTCGCTTCGACTCCCAGCCTTTTCAGTGCATAACTTACGGAGTAGATATTTCCGGCATTGTATTTGATAATGGCGACATCCATTGTTGCTCCCTTTTTTATATTGAGCTGCAAAACTAACAAATTATCATGACATATAGATGTCTGCTTTATGAAAAGTTGCAGAATAGATGCTATTTGTGATAAACTGCAGGGTGGGGAGTAATCGCTAATCGTTCACATGATGCCAAATAATAAGCCTTTCCGTTTTTCCGTCTCATAGTAATGGTTTTGGCAAATCATAACTATGACCCGCCCAAACCATAGTTATATCCGAAGCAGGCATAAGAGCAAACCTTGTAGGGGCAGTTCGCGAACTGCCCGATAGCGACAATACCGAAGATACTGTAGGAGTGGGGTTGTTTGTTTCATAACTGGCAAGAAGTGAAGCTGTTTCTAATTATTTAAGAAAAAACATCAAAACAACTAACACCTACCACCTTTTTGCGCATATTGCTGATAATTACATGATTATCGGGTGGTAGATGGGTGGTAGGTAGCCTTTTTTACCGACACCACCTGACACCCGACCAACATACTGTTATTTATCTGCTTCGCGTCGTAGGAAACTAATCTGTTTCTTACTATCAACTAAGTCAAAGCATACAGTAAACTATTATGTAAGATATTGTGGACTGTTCATACATAGTACTACCTATCGCATATAGGTAGTAACTATATATTAGCAATAGGTAGTAACTATGTATTTACTATAAGTAGTACTACCTATTATTAATATCTGATATGCTGTGACTTAGTTCACTGTTACTTTCGGGTTAGTTTACTGTATGTTTTGACTTAGTTTATAGGTAGGCAGGAGGAGTTTATATGTATGTTGATTGGTGTCGGTAAAAGGACAACCGACACCCACTGACACCCACCTGACACCCTGTGAACTGATTGATTATAAACTATATAGTCACAAAAGGTGTTAGGTGTCGGTTCAATTACACTTTTTCTATTAAAAAAGTATCAAATAAAGTCAGAGAGAATAGATAAAGATGAGAGATGGTTTGGTTTTACAAAATTGTGAGCTCTTCCGCTTTCCTGCCTCATTGTAATGGTTCGGACAAATCATAACTATAATACGCAAAAACCATACGGAGGACTATAATCTCAGATCGATCTTATAAGGACACTTCTGTCTTTGCAGAAGGAAGAAGAGGAGATGCAGACTTTCTTTCAACTCTACCTCTAATTATCAATTTGTTACACCAGCCATTGCAAATCAGAAAAGCATCACTGCATGCCCCTTTTCCGGGCTTTTCCTTCTACATTTGGGTATCAAACAATGAATAGAAAAACAATGAAAAAAGCAATTACTTTACTGTTGTGCATGCTTCCTTTTTGCGGGCTGTCGGCACAAAACATCAGCGGGACTGTGACAGACAGCAGCCGCCAACCGATCGAATATGCCAACATCGTAGCTCTCAATCCGGCAGACTCGGCATTCGTACAAGGAACGACCAGCGACCATAACGGAGCATTCAGCATAACGGTTCCCGGCAAAGAACCTTATATTATTAAGGTATCCTGCATCGGTTACCAAACTGAATACCGGAACGGCAACGGCGTAATCGGCGCAATCGCACTTAAGGAAGATGTACATGTTATTTCCGAAGTGGAGATTAAAGGACAGATGCCGACATTCCAGCTAAAAGGAGACAGGTTCGTCACACAGGTGCAAGGAAGCCTGCTAAGTAAATTAGGCACGGCCAACAATGTGCTGGAACGGATTCCCGGCATAGAAGGGAAACAAGGCAACTTCACGGTCTTCGGGAAAGGAACGCCGCTCATCTACATCAACGGACGCAAAGTATACGATGTCTCGGAACTCGAGAAAATCACCTCGGACGAAATACGCTCCGTCGACCTGATCAACAATCCGGGAGCCGAATATGACGCATCCGTGAGAGCCGTCCTGAAAATCCGGCTGGTCCGCAGAAAGGGCGACGGGTTCAGTGTCAACGCGACCAGCCAGTTGAGCCAGGCACACCGGACCAGTCACGACCAACAACTAAACCTCAACTACCGGCACGGAGGACTCGACATCTTCACCCGCCTCTCCTTCCAGCAATGGAAAGACTGGCAACAGCAGGAGAACAACCAGACTATCAAGGCCGACACAATATGGAACATCCGCAACCGGCTGCATTTAGAGTCGGACGGCGGCTCCACCTATTCTGCCACCGGCTTTAACTATGAGCTGAATGAGAACCACTCATTCGGCGCACAATATTCCGGCACTTTCGGGATGAAAGGGAACGGCGGCTGGGTGTCTGACATGGATATCACAGCCAATGGAATGGCAAACGACCGCATCCACAACGTCTTTACGGAAACCGCCAATCCTGCCCGCTACCATTCGATAAACACCTATTACTTGGGGGAGGTCCGGAATCTGGGCATAGATATGAACTTCGACTACCTCAAAAACAAAAGCGGGAAAGAACAGGAATCCGTCGAGGACAGCCAGATAGGGAACGACCGTATTGTCAACACACGGTACGAAGCGGACAACGACCTTTATGCCTTCAAGTTCATCCTCAGCCATCCCGTCGGCAACGGAACCCTGAAAGCCGGAACCGAAATGAGCCGGACGGAGCACCGGGACAGTTATCTCAACCCCGAACATATCCTGCCGGACAGCCGGAACAGCCTGAAAGAGACACATAGCGCAGCCTTTGTCAGCTACAGCACCCCGCTGCAATCCTGGTATCTCTCGGCCGGTCTTCGCTACGAGCATATCCGTAACCGCTATTACGTCGACAACATTTATAACGGTACGCAGAGCCGGAAGTATGACAATCTTTTCCCGAACCTTTCCCTCTCAAAAGCATTCGGAGACGTACAGGCTTCCCTAAGTTACAGCGCCTACACTTTGCGCCCTTCCTATAGCTCGCTAAGCAGCAACCGACAATATAACGACCGCTTCACTTATCAGGGCGGAAACCCGTTCCTGCAACCGACAACCACCCACGATGTCACGCTTAACATGAGCTATAAATGGCTGTACTTCGTCGCCTCTTACCAATACGAAAAGAATGCGATCTGTTCCTCCATCGAACCGTACGAAGACGATCCGCAGCTCTGCATCTGGATTCCACGCAATATCAGGAAGAAACAGGATATATGGGTAATGTTGAACGCCTCTCCCCATATCGGTTGCTGGCATCCCTCCTTTTCAGTCAGCCTGATCCGCCAGTTTATGGATGAATGGACCGTCAATCCGGACCGGAAACCATATCATCCACGACTGTATGCCGGCATACAGAACATATTCGATCTGCCGCACCACTTCATACTGAACATAGACGGGATGTGCAAAAGTGACACCTACGAAGGCAAATCCTGGCGGCCGGGTTTCGGCAGTATCCACGTCGGACTGTCCAAAAGTTTCCTGAAAGACGAAGCGCTGACTCTGCAAATACGAGCATTCGATTTACTGAAAGCCTTCCGGAATTCCGGAAGGTATTATGCCGATACCATCACATTCGACACTTGGAACTACAGTGATTCGCGCAGCCTGACCATTACCGCCCGCTACAAATTCAACACCGCAAACAGCAAATATAAAGGGAGCGGAGCCGGGAATAAAGAAAAAAGCCGCCTGTGAAACACAGGCGGCTGCAAACATTATATCAAATCTTTCTATTATGAACAACGAAGTGAACGACCTAATTTCAAAATCGTAGTCTTGGTAATACCGTTCAATTCGCAAAGTTTCGAAACTGTCGTGCCATACTTGGCTGCAATCGCGCCTAACGTATCACCCGATTTCACACGATGGTAAACCGGAGTGCCTTCCTGCTGGGAAGTCATACTTTTACTCTGGCTTATGGAGGCGACTGCTGCTGCATCGGCGGCTACAGTCGTTTTCACTGTTTTCGTCACATTAGCTGAAGCAACAGGTTTTGTCTTCCCTGTCTTCGTGGATGTAACAGCGCCCGCACTACAACGGATAGACTGTCCAACCCGTAATACCGATGTTCCTTTCAAACCGTTCAGACGGCACAATTCGTTTACACTCGTTCCATACAGACGGGCGATCTTGCCTAACGTATCTCCGGATTTCACACGATGATAAACCAGACGGTCGGAAGAAGAGGTATAGATATTGCTTCTGCGCCCGTTGATCTTTACGTTATGGAAAACATAGGTATCCTGGTGGGGAACACCATTCTCGAAGTCTATAATTTCGGCCGGGTTGATGGCCTGTCCCAAAAAGCGTGTTTCAAAATGAAGATGAGAACCGGTAGAACGTCCCGTATTACCGCCTAAAGCGATCGGATCGCCTGCGTGGACAATATCGTTCGGGTCTACAAGTATTTTGGATAAATGGCCATATACGGTTTCAAGCCCGTTCGGATGACGGATCACGACATAGTTGCCATATCCGCGACGTTCGAAGTTTTTGATACGGACTTTACCGTCAAACGCGGCACGGATTGTATCGCCAATCAGGACTTTAAGGTCTATTCCCCTGTGCATACGGCGGCGACGGGGACCATATTTGGATGTGATTCTTGCCATAGAATCCATGGCAATCGGATAGACGAAAGAAGAACAATCTATTGCAAACGAATCCGGAAAGTTTACTTTTGCCGTTCCGCGAAACGGGTCTACCCATTGGTTTTCCCAATTGGAACCGTATAATTCTTCTGCGGGGAACATTAAATTCTCCCTATCCTCCATTGCTTTCTCATCAAAAGTAGCCAGTTCCTTCAGTTCCATATTCTTACGGATACCGACACGATCCGCCATCAACTCGGAAACGCGTTTATCCAGCTTCTTTATATGTACAATTTGCGTTGGAGCGTCTTTGTCTTTTTGTGCTTTTACCTCTACGGCCGATACCAAAATGGTGGTACAACAAATAAATAGTAATGCTTGTATCTTCATTATTTTTATCACTTTCAATCAGTAATCCATGACAAAGGCCATGATATAGAATGGCTTGTTTCATTGTCATCTCGTCAAAGTTCGTAATTTTGACCAAGCCGGCAAAATCCAATCTGGAAAAATTTCCGCAATGAAAACAAAGAAAAGTAAAACAAGGCTTCATATCCTTTGATTTACAATCAACTTAAATGAAATATGTTTCACAACATATTAGCTTATCATGCCCCAATTTACCTTCTTGGAAAAGAGGGTTTTCAGTCTTTCGTTCAATATCCGGTTGGGTTCGGATAATAAATCGGGGTCTTCGTTCAAAACCGCCTGTGCGATATCGCGTGCATATTGAAGGAGCTGTCCGTCGGCTGCCAGGTTGGCGATTTTAAGATCGATTCCTTCTCCGCTCTGGCGTGTTCCCTCCAGGTCGCCATGGCCGCGCAGGCGCAAATCGGCTTCGGCAATCTCAAACCCGTTGTTGCTGTTCACCATTATTTCCAGACGCTTACGGGTTTCGTTGCTCAACTTATAGGAAGAGACGAGGACACAATACGACTGTTCGGCTCCACGTCCTACACGTCCGCGAAGCTGATGCAACTGGGAAAGTCCGAAACGTTCGGCACTCTCGATGACCATAACAGAGGCGTTCGGCACGTTTACCCCCACTTCTATCACGGTTGTCGCCATCAGGATCTGCGCCTCACCGGAGATAAACTTCTGCATTTCAGTCTCCTTATCCGCAGCTTTCATCTTTCCGTGAACCATGCAAACCTGGTATTCAGGAAAGACTTCTTTGAATGTTTCGAAACCTTCTTCCAGGTTCTTATAGTCCAGCTTCTCGCTGCCTTCTATCAACGGGTAAACGACATAGACCTGCCGTCCCTGCCGAATCTCCTTCCGGAGGAAATCATAGAGCTGGACCTTCTTATTGTCATAGCGGTGCACGGTCTGAATCGGTTTACGGCCGGGCGGCAACTCGTCAATCACGGATACATCCAGGTCGCCGTACAACGTCATGGCAAGCGTGCGGGGAATAGGCGTAGCCGTCATGACCAGCACATGGGGAATAACCGCGTTTTTCGTCCACAACCGGGAACGCTGTTCCACCCCGAAACGATGCTGCTCGTCAATAATCGCCAGGCCGAGGGAAGAGAAGACGACCGTCTCTTCGATCAATGCATGCGTCCCGATCACAATCTGTATCTCGCCACTGGCAATGGCGGGCAGGATGCGGTTGCGCTCTTTCTTCTTCGTCGAGCCGGTCAGCAGGGCAACTTTGATATCCATGTCTTTCAGGAACCCCATCACAGTAGCATAGTGCTGAGTCGCCAGGATTTCCGTCGGAGCCATCATACAGGCCTGGCAATGGTTGTCGACCGCCAACAGCATGGCGAGCAAGGCGACCAGCGTCTTACCGCTTCCGACATCTCCCTGCAACAGGCGGTTCATCTGCCGTCCGCTTCCCACATCGGCACGGATCTCGCGAACGACACGTTTCTGGGCATTCGTCAGCTCGAACGGCAGATACTCTTTATAGAATGTATTAAAGTAATCGCCCACAGAAGGAAATACGATTCCTTTCAGCTTCATCCTCCGCAAATTGGCCGTACGGAGAATATTAAGCTGGATAAAAAACAGTTCATCGAACTTCAGGCGCAGTTGCGCTTTCCGCAATTTATCTACCGACTCGGGAAAATGCACATTCCGGATCGCTTCCGGGAATGACATCATCTGAATACGGCTTAACACAGCCGGAGGAAGTGTTTCCGGCAACGTCCAGTTCAGGCCGCTCAACAAGGTATATTGTAAATTCTGGATTGCCCGCGAGTTGAGGAAAGACTTCTTCATCTTCTCGGAGGTATTATAGAACGGCGTCAGGCCGTTGGCAACCTTATCCGCTTGGTCCACCGGATCTATATCCGGATGAGTGATATTATAGATATGCCCGAACTCGGTCGGTTTCCCGAATACGATATAATCGACCCCCGTCTTTATCTTATCCGTGACATAGTTAAGTCCTTTAAACCAAACCAGGTCGATCGTGCCCGTCCCGTCTGTAAATTTACCGATCAACCGTCTTGTGCGTCCTTCGCCGACCGTATCGAAAAACAGGATACGCCCTTTCATCTGTATATAAGGCATATCGCCGGTCACCTCCGCAACTTTATAGAAACGACTCCGGTCAATGTATTTATACGGAAAGTAGAACAGCAGATCTTCATACGAAGAAATGCCGGCTTCCTTCTGCAATATCTCTGCCTTCTTCGGGCCAACACCCGGCAGATACATGATGGAACGTTTGTCGAGATCGAGCATATACCTTAATCTATTATAAATTACCTACGCTGTTTGAGTAATGCCTTTGCCACCAATAAGTCGAACGGAGTCGTAATCTTGATATTTTCCCGGTTTCCCGGAACTGTAACGATACCGTGTCCAAACGCTTCGACAACCGATGCGTCATCGGTGAACAAGTCCGTATAAGGTTGTTCATAAGCCTTCATCAACAGATCATAGTCGAATACCTGCGGAGTCTGGACCGCCTGAAAGCGCGAACGGTCGACCGGATGGCTCCCCCCGGCGGTAAACTCACGGAGAGAATCGACCACAGGCACAACCGGGATAGCGGCGCCGGAAACTTCCGCCTCCGTAAAGCATTTACTTATAACTTCGGGGGAGACAAAAGGACGGACCCCGTCGTGCACAGCCACCAAGACTTTCCCACTCCTTCCGGATGCATTTCCTATCTCTTCGGCAAGAAACTGCAATCCGTTCCGAACGGAATGAAAACGCGTTTCGCCTCCATTTGCAATCCGATGCGGCACCTTACAGTCGATCTCCTTGCAAAGCATCTTCCAATACGGCTGATGATCTTCCGGCAAAACCAGGATCAGACCGGCCGACGCATCCCAGCGGTGAAACGCTTCCAGCGTATGCATCAGGACGGGCTTTCCCTCCAACGGGATAAACTGCTTCGGCAAATCGCCTCCCATACGCAGTCCCCGGCCTCCGGCAACTATCAGGACACATTTCTTCATCAATCCAGTTCCTCCAATACTTTTTTCACCTCTTCGTCCGCCTTATAGAGCTTTTCCTTACACAGCTTGATCAGCCGTGTGGCTTCCTTTACCTTTTCAGAAAGGACGTCCACATCCAAGTCGCCGTTCTCAATGTCGGCCACGATCTTACGCAGTTTCTCTACGGCTTCGTTATATGTTTCTATCTTTTGTGACATATTCTGTTGTTTTTATTATTCTTACTTTATGGTTGAACGGACTTCGCCATCGGCAAAACGGGTGGTCAGTTCATCACCCTTGTTTAATCCGGCAGCCTGTTTGATGATCTTGCCGTCCTTCAGCGTCAGGCTGTAACCGCGCTTTAAGACATAGTCGGGAGAGGCCATCTTGACGAACTGCTCCGTCAGTTGGATAAAGCGGTTCTGCTCCGTCAGTTTTGTTTCCACCCGGTTCTTCAGGTGCAACTGCAAAGTATCCAACGAAGAAGCCCGCCTCTGCAAGAGCGAGGAGGCCATCGCCGGAAGCTGTCCGCCCAGACGTTGAAGCAGCGAACGGTTCCGCTCGATCCGGTTTACAGCCAGGGCTGGCAGGCGGCTTCCCAATAGTTGAAGGAAGTTCTTTTGCCTCAACAAAATATCATTAGACAGCATACAAACAGCCTGCTGCAACGCATCCAATTCATCGGCCACCTTATCCATCTGCCCGATCAGGAACTCGGCAACGGCAGTCGGCGTCTTCATCCGGGTATGCGCCACCATATCGAGGATCGTATCGTCGCGCTCATGCCCGATACCGGTGATAACAGGAAGCGGAAACTGGGCACAATTAGCCGCCAGCAGATACGAATCGAAACTACTCAGGTCCGAAGTAGCGCCACCACCCCTGATAATAACCACGACATCAAAACAGTCGATATGCCGGTAAACGCGATCCAGCGCCGCAATCACAGATTCCTCCGTCCGCTCTCCCTGCATAAGCGCCGGAAACAGCTTCGTGTAGAAGGGATAACCGGCTTTGTTATTCGCCAGTTGATTCAGAAAATCCTCATATCCGGCAGCCGTAGGCGAAGTGATCACCGCAATCCGTTTCGGCAAGGTCGGCAACGGCAACTCCTTATTCAGCGTAAAGACGCCTTCCTCCTTCAATTGCCGGATAATCTCCATCCGTTTCCGGATCATATCTCCCACCGTATAAGCCGGATCGATATCCAATACCGTCAGGTTATAGCCATACAATTCATGAAATTCGATCGAAACCTTCACCAGGACTTTCAACCCGGAAGCAAACCGTTGTCCGGTTTCCATCTCAAAGTAAGGCTTCAGCATACGGAACGTTTTTGCCCAGATAGAGCCACGCGCCTTTGCGACCAGTTGCCCGGTCACCGGATTCTTCTCGATAAACTCCAGGTAACAATGGCCGGAGGCAGCGTTCGTGCGCACATCGCTCATTTCGGCACGCACCCAGCACGTTTCGGGGAACGCGTTCAAGACCGCCCCTTTCACCCGGTTATTCAGCTCCAACAAAGAAAGTTCCTGCCGTTCCCGGTTTATATTATTCTGACCGTAAACCATTCTTCCTTTCCTTTTTATATGCTTTATAAAAATCAGGGATGCCATATCCGAACTCCGCATTCGGATGATTATACAGGTTAGACGAGCGATGCATCAAACCGATCACTTCGCTATTGTTCAGCCAGGGCAATGACTGCCAAAGGCAAATCCCCATTCCAGCCAGGATAGGCGTTGCAAAAGACGTTCCGTTGGCATACCGGATATCTCCATTCGGCCCGATCACACAACTGCCCGTTCCCAACGCCACGGCATCCGGCTTTATCCGGCTATCTGCCGTAAAACCGATAGAACTGAAATTGCTTCTCTTCTTATCTTCATCTATCGCGCCAACGGTAAAAACCCCCGCCGCATCCGAGGGGAACGTTATCTTTTCCCAATCGCCGTTCCCTTCATTCCCGGCACTGCAAAACACCAGGATTCCCTTGCCGGCAGCCAGACTTGCCGCCCGGCTGATCATGGCCGTTTTCCCGTCCAGAGCGGATTGGTCATACGAAAGCTCGTCCGCATCAAAAGAGAAATAACCCAAAGACGAAGAGATCACATCCACACCGGCACTGTCTGCATATTCGACCGCGGCCGTCCAGTAATCTTCTTCGATCGGATATTCGGAATCACTATCTTCGCTCTTAAGCAAAAGATAGGAGGCTTTGGGAGCCGTTCCGACCATCACGCCCGGGATATCGGCAGCCAGGCAAGAAAGGACTTTCGTCCCGTGGTCATCCCCAACAAATACGCTTTTGCCGGGAAAAACAATATTATGGGTTCCGAGTAACCGGAGCGAGTCGAACGCCGATATCCGGTCTGCATTCATAAAACCGGCGTCGATGACGGCAACCCGCATGCCTTCGCCCTGAAAACCGGCTTCATGCAGTTTGATGCCGTTCAGCATCCTGATCTGTTTCTCCGCATAACCATACTCATTCTTCAGCGGTTGATCCGCAGTCACAAGGCGGTCTTCTCCCGCCTCTTCCGCGGGAACACGCAGGTTTCCTTTCCAGATCCACTTGACGGAGTCGACAATGGAGAGTTGCTGTAACTGCCCGGCCACAAGGCTGTCCGCACTCTCAACCACGACAGTCGCAAACCATTTACTTTCCACAACCGGCTTCACGCCCGCTTCCGACAGCATATCGATATAGGAACGGGATATGGGGAAATCGACTGTTGTCACCGCGATATTATTTTTAGCTCTCCGTTCGATCGCCTCTTTTGACAGATAGGCTTCCGGTTCTTCCACCCGGTAGCCGTCATCGCCTTTATCTTTGAGATAAACACGAAAACGATAGTTCTCCCCCGCCCAGAGCCAGGCTGGAAGACAACATAAGAATATGATTGATAAATATCTTGACATTCTTGTTACATTCCTCTTTTTACGCAAAAATACAAATTGTACGGCATATAAAAAAGCCCGGCAACTCATTCGAGGCCGGGCCTATATCTTTAATATGATTGTTATTCGGAAATATCGCAAATAGGAATCTCACGTTTCACGCTCTGGCGCAGGGAAATAAGCGTTTCGGTTGCAGTCACACCCGGAATCTCCTGGATCTGTGCATTCAACAGTTCCATCAGGTGCTCATTGTCGCGTGCATACAATTTGATCAGCATCGTATACGGACCGGTTGTAAAATGACATTCCACAACTTCCGGAATCTTCTCGAATTCGGGAACCACATCTTTATACATCGAACCGCGTTCCAGTTTCACCCCGATATAAGTACAAGTGTTGTAACCCAATATCTTCGGATTAATATGATAGCCCGACCCAACGATCACATTCATATCAATCATGCGTTGTACCCGTTGATGAATAGCGGCACGTGAAACGCCACATTCTTCGGCTACATCCTTGAAAGGAATCCTGGCATTCTTTGAAATAATGTTCAATATCTGCCGGTCCAGTTTGTCTATCTTTTCCATCGCTTGTCTACTTTACTTTCCTTTTTTAGATTTAATGTATCAAAAGTATATAATAAAATTCAATACTATATCATTCTGAAAGAAAAAAGTATGAAATAAATAATAAAAGCGGGCGAAAAATGCTATTTAACATATTTCGCCCGCCCTATTATGTATAAAACGACAGTTTTTACTTCTTGTCAGCAGTGCTGTCCTTTACGATATCTAACAATTCGATTTCGAATTTCAATGTGCTGTTCGGTTTAATATCACGTCCTGCACCCTGTTCGCCGTAAGCTAACTCAGAAGGGATCCAAACGATATATTTAGAACCGACCGGCATCAACTGCAGAACTTCCGTCCAACCTTTGATCACGCCGCCGACAGGGAACTGAGCAGGTTCGCCATTATCAACGGAGCTGTCGAATTTTGTTCCGTCCAGCAAAGTACCTGTATAGTGAACTTTCACTACATCTGAAGCAGTCGGTTTTGCACCTGTACCTTCCGTAACAACCTGATATTGCAAACCGCTTTCGGTTGTGATCACATCTTTCTTTGTTTTGTTTTCAGCCAGGAACTTTTCGCCTTCTTCCTTCGTTTTCTTGGAATCTCTTGCAGATGCTTCCATAAAGTAAGTCTGGATATAGGCCTGAGCAGCCTGCGGAGTCATCTTCATAGCAGAAGAATCGCCCTTGATAGCCTGGATAAAGCCGGCGATCAGATCGTCAACGTTTGCAGGATCACCCGGCAGCGTTTTCAGATTTTCCTTGTAACCAGCACCTGTGCTGATACCAATAGCATAGCTCACGCTATCTGCGGCAGTCTTCAATGATGCACTTTTGTGCGAATCGCAGGAGGTAAAACCCATGCCCATAGCTACAATCGCTGTAGCAACCAATACACTAATCTTTTTCATTTTTCTCTAATATGTTATTTTACTATATCCAATAATTCAACATCGAACACCAACGCGCTGTTCGGTTCGATCGCATCGCCTGCACCATGTTCGCCGTAAGCGAGGTCCGAGGGGATGAAAAGACGCCATTTGGAACCTACGGGCATCAGCTGAAGGGCTTCCACCCATCCGGGGATCACCTGCGACACGCCGAACACGGCTGGTTCGCCACGCTGTACGGAACTGTCGAATACGGTACCGTTAATTAATGTCCCATGATAATGGCATTTTACTTTGTCGGAAGCAGTCGGCGTTGCGCCTTCACCCTTTTGCAGGATCTGGTACTGCAACCCGCTGGGCAGCGTTACGACTCCGGCTTTTCCTTTATTAATATTCAGGAATTCCTCTCCGGCTTTCTTATTAAGCTCCAGTCTTTCTTTCTGAAGATTCGTGAAGTAATCATTGATAACCTGTTTTGCTTCATCGTAGCTGATTTCCGGCTTTGCTTCACTCAGCACATCCTTCAATCCCTTTACAAAATCCTCAATCTGAAGATTATTAATGCCTGAGTTCTGGAAATTATTTCCGATACTTAAGCCCAGTGCGTAACTAACTTTATCCATTCTTTTTCTTTTCAACTAATTATGAACCACAAAAGTAATGCTTTTAACCAGACTAACAGCAAACGGCAACACTTTTTTATTACTTTTGCATCACTCACCAGCTTTTATCCAGTCATCCGAATGTAAAACAGAGGACGAAAGACAATTGTTCAGCCGGGCTATTTGCAAAGGTGACGGATTTTGTGTGAAAGTGAAGATGGCTCGTAACAGGGGATATGCGACTGTAATAGAATAAATCGTATATTTGCGTCTTTATTATCTATTAATTCAATTCAGACCATGAGATTAAAGAGTATTTCAGTGATTCTTTTCGGAGGCCTGCTGTGGGCGACATCTTGCAGCAGCCCGGCGAAAACTGCCGACGAGAACCACGACCTTGCCATCGCGGATTCCATGTTCACCAACATTCTGACTAAGTACAATGTTGAAAAATACGGTTTGTTGCAGGAAACCTATCCGGCTAATCCGGAGAACCAGGTCACCTACCTGGCGGAAGGCTCGGAGCAGAAACGTAACCAGGAGGTGTCGTTTCTCTGGCCCTATTCCGGCATGTTGTCGGGAGGGATTGCGCTTTACAGGACAACCGGAGATGCCAAATATCTGAAAACCTTGGAAGAACGGATTCTGCCGGGACTGGAACTCTATTGGGACAACAAGCGCGAACCTCACTGCTATCAAAGCTACCCGATGTTCAACGGCGAGAGCGACCGCTTCTACGACGACAACGACTGGTTGGCGATCGACTACTGCGACCTGTATGCGCTGACGAAGAACGAGAAATACTTGGAGAAGGCCAAAGCCCTCTACACCTATATCTATAGCGGCTGGGACGACGTGCTGGGCGGCGGCATCTACTGGTGCGAGCAGAAGAAAACATCCAAGAACACCTGCTCCAACGCGCCGGCGGCAGTGCTCTGCATGAAACTGTACAACCTGACGAAAGACGAGGCTTATCTGGAACAGGCAAAGAAGACATACGACTGGACCAAGAGTAACCTCCGCGACCCGGAAGACTGTGTCTATTGGGATAATGTACGCCTCGACGGAAGTATCAGCGAGGAAAAATACACGTACAACAGCGGACAGATGATACAGGCTGGCGTCTTGCTCTACCAGCAGTCGGGCGACGAAGCCTATCTCAAAGACGCACAGGAAACGGCGAAAGGCGCCTATCAGCGTTTCAGCAAAATGAGTAAAGGCATTGACGGCACGGAAGCCCGCTTCTACACGGCCAGCCCCTGGTTCAACGTCATCCTGCTGCGCGGCCTGGTAGCGCTTTACGAGGTAGACCATAACGCCGAATATATCCGGACAATGGCCGACAACGCCCACTACGCCTGGGATCACACCCGCGACGCAAACGGCTTCCTCGACAACGACTGGACAGGTGTCAAGACCAAAGAGCACAAATGGCTGCTGGACAATGCCTGCATGGTCGAACTCTTCTCCGAAATCAGTAACATCAAATAAATAACGAATAAAGATGACAACACGCAGAAACTTTCTGAAAACAGGCGGCCTCTCACTGGCAAGCCTGATGGTAGGGCAGAACTCATTTGCCCGTATGGCCGAAAAAGCCGGAAGCGGAGTGATCGGCGATGCTTCCGCCATGCAATATGTTTGCAAACGTCCGGCACCGGAGAAACGCCAGTTTACTTCCGCAGCCGTAGAAAAGGCGATCGCCACGACAAAGGCAAAGCTGAAAGACCCGAAACTGGCCTGGATGTTCGAGAATTGTTTCCCCAATACACTGGATACGACCTGCGAGCACAAGATGCTGAACGGCAAGCCCGACACCTTCGTCCTGACGGGCGACATCCACGCCATGTGGCTACGCGACTCGTCCGCACAGGTATTCCCGCACATCCAGTTTGCCAACGACGACCCGAAAGTGAAAACCATGCTCGCCGGCGTAATCAACCGCCAGACTTGGTGCATCAACATCGACCCGTATGCAAACGGCTTCAACGAAGGCCCGACCGGAAGCGAATGGGAGAGCGACCATACGGACATGAAAAAGGAACTGCACGAACGTAAATGGGAGATCGACTCGCTCTGCTATCCGATCCGCCTCGCCTACCATTTCTGGAAAACGACAGGAGACACCTCTCCTTTCGATGCTGACTGGGACAAAGCGATGAAAACCGTCTACAAGACCTTCATCGAACAGCAACGCAAAGACGATCTCGGCCCGTATAAGTTCACCCGCAAGACAGACCGCCAGGGCGACACACTGCTGAACGACGGTTGGGGCAGCCCGGTAAAACCGGTCGGACTGATCGTCTCTTCTTTCCGTCCGTCGGACGACGCCACGCTGTTCGGTTTCCTGATCCCGTCGAACCTGTTCGCCATCACATCGCTCCGCCAGTTGGCCGAGATGATGCGCGAGATCAAACACGACAACGACTTTGCCCGCAAATGCGACTCGCTTGCCGACGAAGTTCAGGCTGCGGTAGACAAATACGGGGTGATCGAACATCCGGAATACGGCAAGGTATATGCATTCGAGGTAGACGGCTTCCATAACCATGTCTTCATGGACGATGCCAACGTTCCAAGCCTGCTCGCACTGCCTTACTTAGGATGTGTGGATATGGACGACCCGATCTACCAGAACACCCGTAAGTTAGTGTTGAGCGATTCCAACCCTTATTTCTTCCAGGGAAAAGCCGGCGAAGGCATCGGCGGACCGCATATCGGCTTCGGTTACATCTGGCCGATGAGCATCATCATGCGTTGCAACACCACTCACGACAACGAAGAAATCCGCAAATGCGTCAAGATGCTTCGCGACACGGATGCCGACACCGGATTCATGCACGAATCTTTCTATAAAGACGATCCTGCCAAATTCACCCGCTCGTGGTTTGCCTGGGTAAACACCTTGTTCGGAGAAATGATCTACCGCCTGGTAAAGGAAGGAAAGGTCGATATTCTGAATAATTTAGGATAAAAGAACAGGCGTGAGTCAATTCTAATTAAACCGGACGCAGAGAACACAGAATACGCAGAGAAATGTGTCATCTGCGTCCGGTAAATACCGACTAACCGCAATCTACTCCCCTTTGAACTCCCGGAAATACATATAGCCGCCTCCTAAAATACCGGTTCCTCCTTCCACATTCGAATAGATACGGATCGGTTCGGCAAAGCCGATTTCCGCCAGGTCACCGGTGAAGCCGCTTTCGTAGAGGTCGTGCAAGGTCTTCATATAGTTATAGTAGGAGCGGGAGATGGAGTAGACGTAACAGCGATAGCGGTAAGGACGGTAGACCACACTCTCGGAATAGCTGAGACTTGTATTCCAGGGAATATTAAACTGGTAGCTCTTCCCCTCAAACAGTTCGTCCGAAAAGACAATTCCGTTATAGCCCCCGACACCGTCATACCCAAGTATCTGGTCGAAGGCGGAGTGCTGGACGGCAAATAAAGGCTCGCTCCCGTAATCCGGGAAGAAAGAATGCCAGGTATAAGTCGTATCTTCATCCCCTCCATAGATATTTCCCTGGCGGAGATAGAGCAGATAATAGTTCTCCTCGCCCGGCTCATCCCGGAGGGTGAACTGAATCTTGTTCGTCTGGTTAAGAATGATATTAACATAGTCACTGCTCCAAACGAGAGTATCCCTCACCGTCTCCTGTATCAGGCGGCAGTCCGAGACGGCGCAGGGCCGCGGAACCTCCGTCACAGCCTCGGCAGTCTTAAACCCTTCCTTCGAGGCTACAATACGAATCCGGTCGCCGGTGGCCGGGAGATAAGAAAGCGATTTATACCGGATGGTCTCATCCACCGGATAGCCCCCTTCATGCTTCGTCTCGGTCAGCCGCTCGCGGAACACATCGTTCACATACAGTTCCACATCGGCACCGGAGACGTAAACATCCGGAATATCCTCGGTATAAAACCAGGTGCGCGAAAGCTCCACAGACAGCGTATCGCCTTGCAAAGCCAGACAGTTCAACACCAGTTTCGGGTCCGGCCGCAGGTGCTCCAGGTTGATCTCCCGCTCGCAACCGTAAAAGACGAACGACATTAAAGCCAACAGGCTGATACTATATCTCAGATTCATATTCATCATCATTTAAAACTTATAGGTGTATGAAACCGACGGGATAATCGGGAAGATACCGACCGATTTGAATGCATTCCGATAGGTCGTCCCATTCTCCGACGTCTTATCTTTCACATCACCCTTGTAAACCATAATCGGATTCATCCGGCAATAGACATTATAAATGCTGACATTCCAGATGCCCATCCGCCCCTTTTTCTTAGGACGGTAGATATTAATACCCAGATCCAGGCGGTGATAAGCAGGGAGCTGATAGTTATTGCGCTTGTCGTAATAATCCTCGCCGACCGTCCCCCAAGAAGACGTTTCGCCCGGCAGGTGCAGGTGGTCGTTGGGCCGGAAGTTCTCGAGCGATAACGTCGTATAGTTGCCGGAGGAATAGGTCCAGGCTGCCGACAGCTCCACCTTGTCCGACAGCTTGTGCATCGCCACGATGTTCAGCTTATGCCGGTTGTCATAGCGGGAAGGATAGCGCAGGCCTTCGTTAATCTCGTCGAAGCGGCGATCCGCCCAGGCCAGCGAATAGCCCACCCAACCGGTCGTCCGTCCCGTCTGCTTGCGGACCATGAATTCGAGCCCGTAGGCACGTCCTTCGCCTACAGCCATCTTGTCCTCCCAGGAGACGGACGAGGGGATCAGGCTATAGCCGTCCTTATATTCCAGCAGGTTGTTCATCTTCTTGTAATAGCCTTCGACGGAGAAATCCAGCAACCGGTTCCAGTTGTAGTAGGCGCCAAGCGAAACCTGGTCGCTAACGAGCGGCTTCAGGCGGCTGGTCACCGGCATCCAGGAATCGGTCGGCAGATCCATGAAGCTATTGCTGATCAAGTGCACATACTGGTTCATCCGGGCATAGGAAGCCTTCAGGCTGAGGTTCCGTGAAAGCAGCCAGCGCAAGGAGACGCGCGGCTCGAGCCCCGTATAGGTCTTGCCCTCCACATTGAACAGGCTGAAGCGCAGACCGGCATTCAGGCGGAAGACATCGGATATATCCCAGTCGTCCTCGGCGTATGCTGCCATTTCATGCGCCCACAGATGTTCGTCGGTAAAGGTCTGGCCGATCTGCATAGAGTCGGGTTTGCTGTTGTCCAAGGCCTTCACCCGGTTATACTCCGGCTCGAAATAGTGCGCCAGATAGTCTGCGCCAAAGCGGATATGATGCGCCGCCACCGGCTGATAGTCGAAAGCGGTCCGGACACCGAAATCCGTGATACCGGTCCGGTTCATCGTCTGGTCCAGCGCATACAGGTAGTTGTCCTCGCCCTCATAACCGGAGATTTTCTCCTCGTCATAACTGATCTTGGAGCGGTAGCGGGTGTAGAAGCCGGATAGCTTTCCGAACAGTTTATTGCTGAACGCATAGGTCCAGCCGGCAGAAGCGACCAGGTTTCCCCAGCGCATATAGGAGTCCTGCGTATTCAGATAGCCCTCCCAGTCGTCCTTATTCTTCGCCTTCAGCACGTCGTTCCCGTTATAGAGGCTCAGATACATCCGGCTCTTCTCGTTGAAGCGGTGGTCGACACGGGCGTTCAAGTCGTGGAAGGCATACCGGACTTTCAGGGTGTTCCCATCCTTCTTTTTGCTGTTGATGATCGCCATGGCGGGAGTTGTCAGCACATCCAGCCAGGTACGGCGGAGGGCGATATTGAACGAGGTATGATCCTTCCAGAGCGGACCTTCCAGGTTCAGGTTTCCGGAGATAAGCCCCAGCGAGGCGCTTCCGTGAAACTCCTTCATATTCCCCTCCTTCGTCTGTACATCGACAACGGAAGAGAGGCGCCCGCCGTAGCGGGCCGGGAATCCCGCCTTGAAGAAGTTCATCCCCTTAATCGCTTCATTGTTGAAGGCGGAGAAAAAGCCGCCGATATGGTTCACCTGATAGACCGGGTTGCCGTCGATCAGGAACAGGTTCTCATCCGAATTGCCACCCCGGACATAGAGACCCGAGATGCCTTCCGTCCCGGCAGACACGCCGGGCGTCAGTTGCAGGGTACGGATGATGTCGGCCTCGCCCAGCAAGGTCGGGGTTGCGCGTATCGTGGCGTGGCTTACTTCCATTGCCCCCATCTGTGTGTTGCCGACGGTCGTCTGACGGTTCGCCTCGGAGGCCGTCACCAGCACCTCGCCGATCGCGGCGTTAGGCAGGAGCGCGATGACCAGCACCGTATCCTGTATCAGGGAAGGAATTGTAAACGAACGGCTTTCATAGCCGATATACGAGGTTTGCAGACAGACGGGAATGCCGTTGCTGCCCGACGGTACGGTCAGCGAGAGACTGAAGAAGCCGTAGGCGTTGGTCGCCACCCCGCTCAGGCTGTTCACATCATAGACAGAAGCCCCGACCAGGGATTCCGATGAGGTCTGATCCCTCACAAAACCGCTGATCGTGACTTGTCTGGGTTTCCGTTTCAGAACGACAATGTTTCCTGTCCTCTTGTACACGATCGGATAGGCCTGGAAAAGCTGATCCAGACAATCGTCAAGTGCTGCATCCTCTACTTTGAAACTTATCTTCTGAAACTCCTTCAACAAAGATGATTCATACGAAAAAGTCACTCCGGCCTGCTTCCCTACCTCTGTCAGAATATCCTTCAGAGGCACTTTCTGCATATTCAATGTAACCGTTCGATCATCATCCCCACTGTTTGCCTGCGCCATCAACGTCCCTTCAGACATGGATAAACAAATCAACCACACAAAGGCACAAGTAAACCAACCTCTCTTCATAAACTTCTTCATTCACTCTTTATTGACTATTCAACTATAAGACAGGAAACCGGGAAAAACCCCTATTCCGAACGGGGAAAAATGTCGCGTACACAGTAGCGGCTTGCCACAGTACGCAGTGCCAAGCCGCCACAGCCGGGTGTGGCACGTCGCCACTGCGTACTGTGGCACACCGCCATTAAAAAGGACTATGGCCAGAAAGGATTGTCGAAGGGAGTCCAGGGCTCCACATCGCCGAAAGGCATCGTGAAGCGGCGGTGGTAAAGCTGGCTGCCGGCGACGATCCCGAAACCGCCCTTTACATTTGTATAGGTAGCGGCCGGTTCGAGCAGCCCGTCCAGATAGGCATCGCCCAGCGAGATCGAGAAATTGCGGATGGCGGTCAGGTACTGATAATAATCAGCCGAGACGGTCATCAGCCGGACATCGTAGTGCACGACAGTCGTGACCGAATCTCCTTTATATGAATCGTAGACGGGGTAAAAGGACGAACGGACGGTGTATTCTTCACCGTCGAACGTATCATCGGGGAAAGTCCCCCGGCAGGTATAACCGTCCAACTGCTCTATCGTCGGATTCGTGGTAGTCAACCGGAAGACGGGGTCTTCATATTTCAGGTTGAACTGCTCCACGATGTACATGTCGGTCTGGTACATGGAGCTGCTGACAATGACGCTGTCTCCCTTGATATACTCGGTCTGCTTCTCTACAATCAGGCGATAATAATTCCGCTTGCCCGCCTCATCCTGAAAACGGATGTAGAGGCGTAAATGAGGCATCATGCCCCAATAGTGTTCAGGGGCAATATAGCGAACCGTATCGACCGACAAAACCTCCGGCCAGCCGGGCATGACGGTTTCTCCTTCCACCGGATCGAAACCAGGCGCAGAGGCAACCAGCTTCAAGCGGTCGCCCACCCCTGCACGGCAACCGGGCAAGACATACTGTCCCGCAAATTTCGTGTCGGCAGCCGGCTGCATCGTTCCCTTCAAACGGTCGTTGATATAGACCTGGATCGTTCCGCCGGTAACGCCGTCATTCGTAACCGTGTCGAGGATAAACCAGCTTTTAGACAGAAAGGCTGTCACATCCGCATCCGATGTAACGGGAGCGTTCAACACTAAGCGAGGAGGTACGCGCGGCAAGTCTAACGGCACATCCCGGGTACAGGAGACTAACAGAACCAGAAGGGGTATGAATAATATATTTCTCATCTTCGTCAGAATTTATAGGTGTATGACAGGGAAGGGACGAAGAGGAACAGCAAGGTCTGCTCGAGGACTGCCTCCCGGCCATTCTCGGTCGTATAGAAACAGGGACGGACGGAGAACGGGTTCGCCTTGAAGTAAGCATTGCAGAGGCTCAGGTTCCAGATTCCCATCCGCCCGTTTTTCTTGTAGCGGTAGAAGTTTGCGCCCAGGTCCAGGCGGTGGTAAGGTGAAAGCTGGTAATTGTTGCGTGAGCTGGCACTCGTGCCCTCACCGCTGCCGCCATACCACCAGAATTCCTGCCGGTATCCGTTTTCGGTGTAATCCGGCGAAGAGCGGTAATACATATCCTGGATCGTGACGTGATTGCCTGACTTGTACATCCAGGCAGCCGTCAGCTCCACCTTCCGGGAAAGTTTGTAGGACGCAACGATGTCGATCTTATGCCGGTTGTCATATTTGGAGGGGAAACGGACGCCTTTGTTCACCGACCCGTCCGGAAACCAGCGGTCGGACCAGGAAAGCGTATAACCGATCCAGCCGTTAAACCGCCCGGCCTTCTTCTGTGCCATCAGCTCCAACCCGTAGGAACGGCCGCGTCCCACCCCTAC
Source organism: uncultured Parabacteroides sp. (assembly GCA_900552465.1). Lineage (GTDB taxonomy): Bacteria > Bacteroidota > Bacteroidia > Bacteroidales > Tannerellaceae > Parabacteroides. Next base: position 41,882 of record URZO01000008.1, read on the forward strand.
CCGGTCTTCCCAACCGGAAAAAGCCGGCACGACCAGGCTGTTGTCTTTATATTCCACCAGATTATTCATCCGCTTGTAATAACCCTCCGCCGAAAAGTCAAACCCTTTATAATGCCAGAACAGGCCGCCGGTCACCTGATGCGCACTCATCGGACGTATCTGCCCGGTTACCGGAACCCATATATCCGTCGGCTGGCTGATATAGCTGTTGGACAGCAGATGGATATACTGGTTCATCTTCGTATAGGAAGCCTTGACCGACACTCGCCGGCCCAACAGGTAACGGGCGGAGAAGCGGGGTTGCAGGGACTGATAGGTTTCACCCTGCACATGAAAGAGTGTGAAGCGCAGGCCGGCATTCACCCGAAGGCGGTCGGTCAGCGTCATCTCGTCTTCTGCGTACGCCGAGACTTCATGCCCATGAATCAGGGAATGGGAGAAGACGGTGTTGTTCTTTTGCGTGACGACCGAATCCTTGTACCAGGAACTCATGTTGCTCTGCTCAGGACGAAAGATATGGAAAAGGTAATCGCCTCCCATCCGGATCCGATGGTCGGCATTGGGGCGATAGTCGAAGGAAGCGCGGAGGCTGACGTCTTCCATCGCCGAACGGTAGTGCCCTTCCTGGAAATACACCTGGTCGCCTCTGTCGTGGAAGGCCATAAACGTATTTTGTTTCTGAATGATATGGGAACGATAGCGGGTGTAGCCTCCCGTAAACGTGGCAAACAGTTTCTTATTGATCACGTAGTTCCATCCGGCAGACCCGATCAGGTTTCCCCAGCGCCAGCGGAAATCGCGGTCTTCGCCATGTATGTCTTTCGAATCCTCCCCGTTCCGGTAGCTGTCGCTTCCCATATAAAAACTGAGGTAGGCACGGCTCTTGTCCGAGAAAGAATAGTCCACTTTGGCATTCATATCATAGAAATGATAGCCGCCTTTCAGGTCGGTATCCGAACTGCTGGGCACCGCCTTCATGAGCGGCCAGGTAATCAGTTCCATCCAGGTACGACGTACCGAGACGTTGAAGGAGGAGCGGTCTTTAATGATCGGTCCCTCCAGATTGGCACGTGCGGCCAACAGTCCGATCGAGATATTCCCGTGATACTCCTTCCGATTCCCTTCGTTTGTACGGACGTCTATAACGGAAGAAAGTCTCCCGCCGTATTCCGCCGGAAAACTTCCCTTGTAAAAAGTCGTATTCTTCACCGCATCCGGATTGAAAGCGGAGAAGAACCCAAGTATATGATTCGTATGGTAAATCGGGTTTCCGTCCAGCAGGTAGAGGTTATCATCCCCATCACCTCCCCGCACATACAGTCCGCTCATACCTTCCGTCCCGACAGTCGTCCCCGGAAGTCGTTGCAGGGTCTTGACAACATCCGTCTCACCCAGAAGCGCCGGCAGCGATTTCACCCTGCTGACCGGTATATCCACCATTCCTACCCAGCTGTTAAGCACATCGGACCTCGGCAGGATTCCTTGCACGACAACCTCTCCCAAAGCCCCTGCCGCTTTCAAAGGCAAGTCGACCAGCGTATCTTTAGTCAGTTCGAATGTGACGGTATAGCGCTCATATCCGACATAAGAGGATGACAATTCCACCTTTCCCGGTGGCAGCGTGATGCTGTAGAAACCATAGTTATTGGAGACGGAGCCTTTCCCGGAAACCCGCTCGATCACAGTAGCAGAGATCAAGCTCTCGTATGAAGCAGAATCACGGATAAACCCACTGATCGTATACAGGCGGGGCTTCCGCTTCAAAATCACATATTGCCCTGCCACCCGGTAGATAAGCGGCAAAGGATCGAACAGCCGTTTCAGGCAATAGGAAAGGGATTCTTCATGTACCGTCAGCGAAACCTTCTGATAGTCTTTCAGCATAGACGATTCGTATGAAAAGAAGATACCGGTCTGCTTCTCTATTTCCGACAGGATGTCCTGCAGCGGGACATTCCGCATATCCAGCGTCACAGACGGAGTCGGATCAACAGATAAAGGCAGAAGACCGCTCGCCCGAAGCAACGGACAACAGACACAAAGCCCTATAACAAACAGGTAAACACGATACATACTTATTTTCTTTTATCTGCCCGGGGGACGAGACGGATATCCAATGTCTGATTAATCACCATCAAAACGTCGTCGAGGGGCAGGTCATTGAATGTGGCTGTTAATCTGGAATCCGGAGCGTCTACCTTATTCGTAATCTCCACGTGGTAATAATCGTTCAGATCGTCGATCACCTTCTCCAAAGGAGTATCGTTGAAGCGCAACTGCTTCGTCTTCCAGGACAGATTATTCGGGTTTTCCTCCGTCAGTATTTCTATCTCCTTCTTTTCGTTGGAATAGGAGGCGGACATTCCGGCGGTCAGGACGACCGGTTCAGGCTCCTCGCCGGCAGTAAAACGGACTTTTCCGGTGACGACATTCACTTCCGTGCCGCCCGGTTGTTCATTCACCTGGAAACTGGTTCCTAAAACCGTCACTTCCGTCAGAGCCGTATGGACAGAAAAGGGGCGTGCTTCATTCCGCTTCACCTGGAAAAAGGCTCTTCCAGTCATCTCCACTACACGCCGCTCCTTTCCATATACCTTTGCATCATACCGGAGCGTTGAGCCTCCAGCCATCGAAACCAACGTACTGTCAGGCAGGTAGACATCCTTCAACTGTCCCGGTGCAGTAACAACAGACACCCATTCGGGTACGTTCCGTTCTGTCATATAAAAAGTTCCGAACCCGATCAACAAGAGCATAACAGAGGCTGCCGCCATCCAGTAACGGCGGAAAGACACCTTGCGACGAATACCTTGCCGGGCGGCAAACCGCTCCCAGGCTTTATCCGTATCCAAGCTTCCCTCTTTGTAGCGCCGGGCCACAAAGCGGAGGCGTTTTTCTAATCTGTCATCTTGCTCGTTGTTCATCTTCTTTTAATTGACAATTGATAATTGACAATGGGCAGTTAATACTTAATCAATCATTCACTGCTCATTTACCCAACTTAAACTTATACCCGACAGACAAGCTGAGGGTATGATACTTAAGATCGCACTTGTCGTATTTATATTCTTTTCCCAGTGAGGCTTCGTAACCTACGTTCATCACCCACTGTTTCACCTCTACTCCGACCTGTAACGAGAAGCCCCAGTCGAAAGGATTGTCGTGCGTCCATCCTTCATGTCCGAAACCTGTTCCGACCCATCCGCCACCATAGCTGTTGCCATCGTAATATCCGTTACTGCTATAACCACCATAACCATAGCCTGTACCCGGTGTATATTCCATATAACTATACTGGTCTTTATCACCCAATGAATAACCCACATACGGACCGGCAGCCAGATTCAACCTTACATCATCCGCCAACCTAAATGAAAAATTCGCCATCAAAGGCACTTGCAGGATATGGCTGTTCCGCTTAGAGCGAATTTCTCCGAACATCACATCCGATTGCTCAGCACCAGTCGGATAAATACTTCCATACGTAATCGTATGGTAAGAATATCCGCGCTGTGTATAATACAATCCCGATTTCAAAGAAAAGAAATCCGGCTTAACAGCATATTCAACCCCAACGCCCATTTTCCAGCGTGAATTCCATTTTTGCTCATCCGAATAGAAACCTCCGCCCCTACTGATAGCCGTCATTCCCACCTCCGGCGTCAGCGACCAACGTTGTGCACTCACTGATACTACACACATCATCAACATCACAAATAATACGAATTTCTTCATCTCTCTTTTTAGCTTTAGTGATACAAACATTTTAAACTTTCTAACACTAAGACTAAGAATTCCGGAAAAACCCCTATCCGTTCAGGAGAAAAAGAAACAATAAATCCGTACGGCAGTCTCCCGCAACGTCTTCAACGCTTTTCCTATCTGGTTCTCGACTGTTTTAATCGATATATTCAGTTCCTCCGCAATCTCCTGGTATTTCAATCCGTCCCGTTTGGAAAGCAGAAATATCTTTTTCCGCTCGGGAGGCAACTCGTCGATAGCCGCCCAAAGGCGGGCGTCGCGCTCGGACTGGTACATCTGTTCCTCCTCCGACGTGTCTTCCATATCGGCAAGGAACTCTGTTGTCTGCCCTGTGTCGGCAGACTGAGCGATAAGTGTGAGGGAACGGTTTCGTACAGCCTGGTACAGATAAGATTTAAAGTTGGCAATCGTCACGTTATGGCAACATTTGTCCCAAACATCGGCAAATGCTTGCTGCACGACATCTTCGGCATCTTCCGTCTTTTCGGTAAAACGAAGTGCAAACATGCATAAGGGCCTGTAAAGGTCCTTGAAAATACGTTCAAATTCTCCCGCAGATATTGCCGCCATACGTTTGTTACTTGTCTCTATTCACTGCAAAGTAAAGCAGTTTTCCATTTAACAATCCGATTTTCAGGTTATTTATTATGATTTTAATAAAATATATCGTATTCCGGAGAGGTATAGGTATTTTATACAAAAAGACATGAAAAAGGGCAGGTTAAACACCTACCCTTCCAAATATCTTCCTATTTAAGAATATGCTTATCCTCTGAAGCCGATAATCTCGCGAACCTCACGCAAGGTTTTCGCTGCACTTTCACTGGCTCTCTCAGCACCCATGCGGGCTACCTTTTCCATATATTCCTCATTGGAGCGGATATCCAGGATACGCTCCCGAATCGGGGCGCAGAAATTGGAGATATCTTCGGCCAGCTGCTTTTTCAGATCGCCGTAGCGAATCTCACAGTTGTTATATTTCTCATTGAAGAAATCGTAAGTATCCTTTGTCGACACGATTTCCATCATCGTAAACAGATTGGCAATCGGTTCAGGCTTCACACTGTTCGGTTCCGTTGGACCGGCATCGGTCACGGCCTTCATCACCTTCTTTTTGATCGTCTTCTCGTCATCGATCAGGTAGATTGCATTTCCCTCGCTCTTTCCCATCTTACCGGAACCGTCCAGACCGGGCACTTTGATCGCCTTATGCGAATAGTAGAAAGAGGCGGGTTCCGGAAAGAACTCGACCCCGAACGTAGAATTGAAGCGGCGGGCAAAGCGGCGGGCCATCTCCATGTTCTGTTCCTGGTCTTTCCCGACCGGTACTTTTACAGCCTTATGAATGATAATGTCGGCAGCCATCAAAGTCGGATAAGTCAACAAACCGGCGCTTACGCTATGCTTGTTGCTCTCGTTGAAGATTTCCTTTTCCACATCGCCTTCCGTTGTTTCCACCCGGTCGATATGCAACTGCTGGCGTGCTTTGTCCTTAAACGAAGTCGTACGCATCAGCTCACCGATCCCGGCATTCATATTCAGATACAGATACAACTCAGCCACCTCACGCACATCGCTCTGGATGTAGATCGTCGCTTTTTCCGGATCGATGCCGCAAGCCAGATATTCGGCCAGGATCGTCTTCACGCTGTTACGGATATTATCGGGATGCGGATGTGTAGTCAACGAGTGCCAATCTGCAATGAAGAAAAAGCAATTATACTCATTTTGCATTTGCAAAAATCCTTTTACTGCTCCGAAGTAATTCCCCAGATGCAAATTACCGGTTGGCCGGATGCCACTTACGACTGTTTCCATTTTCTTTCTATTCAAATTATTATTCAAGTGGCGCAAAGATAGTAATTATTTCCCAAAGTTATAATCCTATAACTTCGTTCCGCAGTACTTACAGTACTCCGCTTCCTCCTCGTGTCCGGTCTGGTGGCAATGCGGACATTCCATCCGGCTTTTCTTTCGCTGTTCCCCGACCATCGTCGCCGAAACGATCCCTGTCGGGACAGCAATAATCGTATAACCGATCAGCATCACGATAGCCGAAAGAAAACGTCCGGCAGGCGTAACGGGCGTTATATCGCCATACCCGACAGTCGTCATCGTCACAATCGCCCAATAGATGCTGTTCGGAATGTTATTGAACTGCGTTCCGGGTTGGTTTCCTTCTATCATATACATGATCGTCCCGATCGAAGTGACCAGGATCAACACGAAAAAGAAAAAGACAAAAATCTTCGGTGCACTGATCCGGAGCGATTTCAACAGCAGGTTCCCTTCCTTCAGGAAATTAAACAGCTTGAACACACGGAAGACCCGGATCAACCGGAATGCCCGGATCACAATCAGATAGCGCGTACCGGCAAAGAAAAAGCTCAGGTAGACCGGTAGTGTCGCCAGCAAATCGACAATTCCAAAGAAACTGAAAATATACTTTTTAGGCCGTGGCGAACAATAGATACGAACCAGGTATTCAAAGGTAAAAAAGGCGGTAAACACATACTCCAATATCCGTAACATTAACGTATAATGATAAGAAAACGACTGTATGCTCTCCAGTATCACCACCACCACGCTTGCAATAATAAACCCGATCAGACAAGTATCAAACAGTTTTCCTTTCGGTGTATCCGACTCGAATATAATCACATACAACTTCCTCTTCAAGTCCTCATCATGAAGAAAAGCATCCACACGTTCCCGTAGTTTCGTAAAAAGCCTCATAATCCGAATCTTTATCTTCAACAACAGTTGAATTTTATTATTGTTACAAAGATATATAATAAGCTAATAGGACAATGTGCCGATATGCCAATTATGATATTTGCAAAATTTTGGATCTCTCGCAAATCAAAAAAACAACAATAACCCCTTTTTCGGTTATTTTTCTATTTCATCCGAAATTCTGATCCGTTTTGAATTGACTCTTTTCACGATTTTCATCATCTTTACTGACAACAGAAGAGCGAGGTGCGCAGGTGGTCTGAAAAAACGTGCAATTTGATTACCGGAAACGGGAAACGCCGGCAAAGCGATAAACCTTAACTTCTGGAGAAGCGCCTGTAGCGAAACGAAGACAGGCAGCGTCTCAATTATTTGAAAGAAGTTCCGGGGGCTTGTCGCCATGACGACCGTCTTCATCGCCGCCGCGACCGTCTTCATTTGAATGGCGACCGTCTTCGTATGGTATGGTGACCGTCTTCATGGCGATAAAGTTCCGGGAAAATGAAATAAAGGTTGACTTTCCGGCAATAGGCCCCCGGAAAAGAGATAAAAGCCTCTTTTTGACGGCTGAAAAGCGGATTGACATTTGTTCTGTTTCGGATGTCTATCGAGCCTGAAAAATATATTTTATACAATAAGTCCCTTGGACAATTGAAAATTGAGAACTAAAAATGATATTTAAATGATGATTTATTGACATCATGAACGAAAAACAGTACATTTATCGCCGACAAATCTTATACGACCATGAAAGTTATACTACTGATTTTCTTCATCTCCTGCTCTTTCTTCACGAAAGCCGGTAATAACGTCACCCGAATCGATATGTCCGGATATAAGACGGTCAGTTTCGACAGCCTGGTAACAAACATCACTTGTACCAAACTGGAAGCTAACCTCTTCGACTACACAATCACGATGATCCCATATAAAGACAATTTCTATATCATGGGCAGAACAATAGCCGGTAATAAAATCGTTATCTTCAACAAGTCCGGTAAACTTGTGAAAGAACTGACCTTCCCGGATGCACTTCTTGTCAACTCGATGACGATTGTTCCGGAGTTAGAAGAGTTTTGGGTGATAAGCCGTTTCAGAATAATCAACAAATTCAAATTGGACGGTACAGCCATTAAAAAAGTTACATTGCCCTTCCCCTGCGCAAACATGATCCCTGTCAACCGGCATGACTTCCTGGTGTATTCCGGAGGCACATGTAATGAACGGGGCAGCATCGAAGATCATTTTATGGCACTGACCGATTTCAAAACCATCCATAAGCTATTTTTACCGAAATGGGGAAAATGTGATTGGCCATGTGCCCCCAGCCATATATATGCGCAAAATGCAAACCGGAGTACCTTATTCATCCTCCCTAATGAAATTGATACCATCTATACCTACAATACCTCAAAAGAGGAGGTCGAACCCTTTTACGCTCTCGATTTCCATGGGGACTATTTAACGAAAGACAAACACCCGTACGGCCCTATGGAAGACAGAGATATGGCAGAAATCATCACAAAACGAAAATATATCTATACCCAATACAGCTTCAGCCTGGCTTCCGGTAAACTATTCCTCAAATTAGCCGGCAAACGGGAAGACTTTTGTACAATCAACTTGGCGGATAACTCTCTGTTTTCTTTTCATCGGTTGTTTGATAACTTTATGCCCGCTTCCTATAATCCGTTTATCGGCTCCGACGGTAAAAATCTATACGCAGTCGTTCGGGAAAAGGAACTTGCCGAACACTATCAGAATATCAGATGCAGCTATCCGGCTATTCAAAAACTATTACCGGAAGTATCCGTTAACGGAAACAGCTGGATACTGCTTGCGATTGAAATAAAAGAATAAAAACATGAAAAGAATCGTCCTTTTACATATCGTTGCATTATGCCTGTTTGTCTCCTGTTCTGACAAACACAATAATGCAGTTTTACTGAATAACTTCACAACACCTAAAGAGGAACATCCCGAATGGACGGCCCTGTTTACCGGCAAGTACGAGATCACCCCTTTGGAAACGACCTCCGAATGTCTGGTCGGGCAAATAGATAAGATCGTAAAGTTCCAAGGACATTATTATATTTCTTCATCCGGCGGCCAGTCGATCCTGCATTTCAACGAACAAGGGAAATTTGTCTCCACTCTGAACAAATCAGGACAAGGACCCGAAGAATATCATCGCATCGAGGATTTCGATGTCTATGAAATAGACGGGAGTACAGAAGTCTGGATCTCTGATAACCACAGCCTGAAAATCTATGATGCTTCCGACTTCTCGTTTAAATACCAAATTCCCTACTCCTTTATGATCCACAAGTTCAAACGACTGGACAACTCGCACATTCTGCTGGTAACGGGACAAAGTGAAAAGATCCTCACCCTGACAGACAAAGCAGGTAACATCCTTTCGGAATATCTGAAAAAAGAGATACCATATATCATGTTCCGCCCTGTACAGTTTGTAGCATGCGGTTCCGATTACCTGTTCCAGTTAGGCATATCCAACGCTTATGTGGCATTCAATCCAGAGACGGAAACATTCCGGGAAGGTATCTTTTCTCAAGACAAATCTTACCTGTCCAAAGACCGGCTGCTCGAATCCTTCAACATCAACGGAATGGACTTCATACTGGATGCCAACCGGGGTTTCTATATCAATAACCTGGTTTCATTGCGTGATATCATCTGGGTACAAACCCATCACGCCGGAAAAAACTTCCTCACCAAATTACAAGACGGCCAAACAACTTCCACCGGATTTACCTACGGCTCCATACTCTCCACCATCTCGGTAGGAGAAAGCGACAACAGCGTCCTACTGTATGCCACCCCGGACCAACTATCGGACTACGGGAAAGATATTTTTGATAAATTCGGGAATAAAGTAGATTGCCAGCAGGAAGATAACCCTTGTATTGTGGAATTCTTTTAAGAAACATTACTATCTTTGTTGTATTACGAAGTGAATGTTCAATTCCTGCAAACAACAAAAAGAACAGCAATGAGCAACAAGATTTATCCTATCGGAATACAGAACTGATTTAGTCTTGAAAACCAATGACTACATTTATGTCATGGAGTTCAAATTGGAAGGGACTGCAAAAGAGGCATTACGGCAGATAGACGAGAAGCATTACGCACTGCCATTCGCGACCGATCCTCGAAAACTATTCAAGATCGGCGTGAATTTCAGTAATCAGTTGCGGAATATTGAACAGTGGATAATTGAATAATAATAATTCTATTGATTAACATTTTGTAAAAATTGCATTTCCCTCTTTTCTTCAAAAGGGAATCTCGAACAACATCCTCCGAAAATAGATTGCATCTCTGATTCGGATAAAACAGCTTTGATATTTAACCGATAGCCAGAACCAGGAATATTTTCAATCGATAATTCTGGAAATTCCTCTAAATCTTTTCGCAGGCGTTGTATTGTTTGTCCCATTGTTTTTTTGGTTGATTGATTCCAGTCTCTATTTCCATCAATCGATTCATCCATTCTCAAAGGTCGTTCCAATACTTCTTGACAAAGTTCCCCATAACTCAGGGAATGATTCGGGGCTCGTAAAAGACTGATAAAAGTATGTAAACGATTTTTCTTCAGGTAGATTACATGATCCCGTTTTCTCAGCTCTCCTGTTTTCTCATCAAAAAAAACACCAGAAATCAACTCCTCCACTTCCGTCGCTTCCATAAAATGCGGTACAACCACGACATCATCTTTATCTTTCTTTTTACGCCGCCACCATACATATAAGAATACAACAGGAATACACCATAATAAGATAAGTCCCCAAAGTAATGGCATTTGACTGATCAAATAGGAAGGAGAAAACAGGATATAGGCTTGCAATTCGATTCGTCTCGGATCGCCATCTACTCCAAATACAACTGGTTCCAATGCTATTCCGGTCTGACATAATAATTCATTCGAATAACGCATTAAGCTATCTCCTTGTAAAAAGCAGACTCCTGTTTGAGCGACTATACCTTCACGCTTTAACTCTTCTTGAAAAAGACTATCGAGTGTCGAAGCTCGATTAGGATTCTTAAATGAAATATATGTTTGAAAAGACCATTCTTTTCTATCAGAAGAAGAAATACTATCAGCCTTTTTGTGCTTTCCATATACAATTTTTCCTTTCTCCGTCTCGACTACAACAGAATCCAAGTGAGCCTTTACATTTGGTTTTGCATACGAAATAAGCCCAGGATTCAAAAGTTTCTTCTCCTCATCCACTGCCAAATTAAATAGATAGAAGGCCTTCAATATTTGCTCATTTTTCACTTGAATAAAATAACGGCAAGACAAATGTATAACGACCATCGTTAAGACCAGCACAGTCAAAAAAGGAATGATGTGTGTATATTTTTTCATTTTCGTCTCATTTTAATTTACAAATGTAGCAAAAAGCATCCAATAGCATCGATCTATTGGCCACTTATGGAAAAAAACACAAGTGTCAACAAAGTGTTTCCAAATTTAATCGACCACATCAGACAGAAAAACTATTTTTGCACAAAACGAAGTTGATCATGAAAAAGAAAACACTACTAAAATTAATTTTTACAGCAGGTTGTTTATTAACAGCATGCTCTCTGTTCTGCAATCAAGAAAAAACAGAATTGAGCAAGTTGGCGTTTCAGAATATAGAGGCATTGGCCAGTGGAGAAAACGATGACTATGCTGACTGTTTCGGTTATGGCTCTATTGATTGTCGAACATTAAAAGTAGAATACAAAGCAACAGGTTTTAGTTTGGAATAACCGTGAAACGTTTTGCATACATATTATTAATAGGTATCAGTGCGATAATCTCCTGTACCGATTCCCCCGGTACTCGCTATCCCCGCTATTCGACTTTCCCCAATGAAAAGGCAATAAGTGCGCGGGTTATCGACTTGGATACTGTTTTTTTCCGCTACCCATTCCGGGTAGCGGTTAAGGACAGTATTGCTATTGTAATGGATTTGCACAATACTGATTACTATTTCCACGCTTTCACATACCCCAATTGGAAACATATTGTTCCTTTTGGCAAGCGCGGTGAAGGAGCGGAAGAAATGCTTTCAGCTGAAACATTTCAATTTAACACTCTCGACTCCATATATGCACTTGATGCAAACAAAATGCAAATTTCCCGCTGGGCGATTTCTATCCAAAACCATTCAGCTACAAGACAGGAAGTTATACAGTTAGATAAAAATCTGGTCCGTTCATTAGATTTTTATGCGACAGATTCCTGTTTTCTAATCCCAGACTATTTAGGCGAACACCGGTATTGGCAAGTCGACTATAGTGGTAAACCAATCAAAAGCATAGGTGAAATTCCATCTGAAAAAGATTTTACACAAGAAAACCGTCCCGCACTGGCTCAGGCATGGCGCAGTTTTATCGATTACAACCCGCATAATGGCATATTTGCTATGGTCACTCAATTAGGAGAATCCATTGAGATATACAACACCAAAGAAAACATCCATACCGTATTATACGGTCCAAATGGCGAACCCCAATTTAAAAGTGTGAAAGGAGAAGGTTTTCCTACCGGGATTATGGGATTCAGTGATATTGTTGTCACAGACCAACATATTTACAGTGTATTCCAGGGTGTACGGTTTAAAGACAAATTAGCATCCTATCAACAAGGCAAAAAACCGGAAGACGGAGGACGTTACATTTATGTATTCGATCTGAAAGGCAATCCTATACAAAAATATATATTAGATAAACCCATATACGGTATTGATGTAGACGAAAAAACAAAGACGATCATCGCCACTTGTGTAGAAAGCGATGAACCGATCATGGAATTTAAAATATAACGATAGATGAAACCACTGTTATACATATTATCTATACTCTTTTTGTTAACCTCTTGCAAAGAAAACAAAAAAGAAGAAGTTGCCCGACTGGTACAGGAATGGCAAGGGAAAGAAATCGTATTCCCACAAAATATTACATTTACCCGGTATGCAATCGATACTGTAGATTATCTTATTCCACAATCCGACTACAAAGTTCTGATCTACGTCGATTCCATGGGTTGTACCAGTTGTAAACTACAACCACCCAAATGGAAAGAATTGATTGCTTATACAGATTCGGTAACAGGAAGTAGTATTCCATTCTTATTCTTTTTCCAGTCGAAAGACGACAAAGAATTGCGTTATATCCTGAAACGGGACAATTTTAACCGTCCGATATGCCTTGACCGAAATAATGAGTTGGACAAGCTAAATCGCTTTCCTCAAAATATCACTTTCCAGACATTCCTGTTAGATAAGGACAACAGAGTAGTGGTGATTGGAAATCCAATACACAATTTAGCGGTAAAGGACCTTTACCTGAAACAGATCACAGGAATACAAAACAAAGAAACATTAACGGTAACAACTCTTAAGCCGGAGAAAATCGAGTATGATTTAGGAACAGTTCTAAACGGAACAACCAAAGAACAAACGGTCACAATCCGGAATATAGGGGCAAACATTTTTAAGCTGAAAGGTTTTACCACTTCTTGTGATTGCACTGAAGCAATTTGCAATTGGCAAGAGTTGCAGCCGGGAGAAAACGGAATAATTACAGTCCGCTACAAAGCTGAACAACCGGGAGATTTTCTACGGACAGTCGATATTTACGGGAATATATCAAATAAATCACTGACTCTGAGTTTTATCGGGACAGTGATCGAGAAATAATTACGGGAAAAGAAAGGAGTTCCTGCACACAGCCTCACAAACTTTAGCAGAAACTCCCCGACTTTTCCTCATTCAATAATAAATAAAGAAGGAGGTAAGGCACAAAAGTAGTAAATTTGAAGCAAACAAAAAAAGGTTTAGTATCACCTGATATCAGGAAAACATCCTGAACAAAGATCTACAAATTAATAAGATTCAATAATTCCATTAAAACAATACGACAATGGGAAAGAAAATTATCGGCGTTATCGCTTTTGCTGCAATCGCCGTAGCAGCTGGCTGGAATTACCAGCAGAATACAAATGAGGTTAAACTGTCTGACTTGGCATTGGAAAATGTGGAGGCGCTGGCTAGAGGGGAAAGTGGTACTGATTATTGTGATGACTTTACAACAATGAGATGTATGAGTAGCAGCGGAACTGTTTGGATGGATATGTACCATATGTAGTCTATTTATAGAGGGTGTGCCAAAATGAAATAAACCGAACACGAATAACAAACAGATGAATGCTGACTTTTTTGTTATAATTACGTTACCTATAGTCTGTTTGCATATTGTGAGCCAGTAAATTTCAACTTTTTGACACACTCTCTCGTTAAAAACAATTATATTATGAAAAATATTAAATTCACATCAGTTTACATTTTTTCGATCCTCATTTTGTCATCATGCGGTAAAAAATCCTTACCAATTATAGATCTGCCAGAAGAAACACCAATCGTAGGGATAGACTATCCAAACGAATCTATCATGAGTTTTCCTTGGTCCATAGATATTGTTAATAACAAAATCTTAACTTTTGCAACTCGTGGTGAACACATTATAAAAATCTATGATGCCAATACTGGTGTTGAAATCCATCATATAGGATACTTCGGTGGAGGTCCTAAAGAATTCACTCAACCTGAATATTGGGGTAAAAATGAAAATAATGATATCTTTATTTATGATATAGGACTAAAATGCCTTAGAAAATATTCCTGGGAAGAGATTTCAAATACCTCTGATTTACCAGAAGTAGAAAATATCCCTTTAAAAAATAAAGACATTTTAGTCCTTTCCGGTAAGTATCTGGATAATAGCAGTTTTATAGCATTATCAATGGCCGGATTAACACAACCGATAATAGAACTTGATAAAGACTTAGAAATAAAAACTAATATGGGTAATATACCAGATAGAAATCATCGTAGTACAAACTTAACATCATATAGTGGATCTACAAGCGTAAACGATAATAAATTTGTATTTACGATGGCTTCATTAGGATATATAGCTTGCTATGAAAAATTAATAAATGGACAAATTAAATTATTATGGGATCGTTATATAGAAGAGCCTAAATACATAAAAGATCAATTGGATCGAGTGAATTTGAAGTTAGGATTTTCAGACGTAAAAATGACAACTAATTATATCTTTTGTAGTTACTTTGGCCAAAAATATATACGAGAAAACAGAAGAAACATAAAAGTTCATAATATTTTAGTATTTGATCATGACGGGAATTTATTAATAAATTTACACACAAATAGGAGTGCTAGCCGATTTACTGTATCGGATGATGAGAGAACCATATATGCAGTAACGGAAGAACCTGAAGTTGCTATTATTCGATTTGATATTAGTGATTTAATAAATTAAGTTTATGAAAATATTAATATTTTTCCTGTGTGTGATATTTACAGCCTGCAGTAATAACCGACAAACAGCAACAGGCAATAAAGATATTTATCAAATAAACTTTCGCCCTTTAATAAAAAAGAAAGCGCAAGAAGTAAGTTGTAATGAATGGGGGAAAAACATTCAATACATACAATTAGAGAGCAATGACTCAATCCGAATAAAATCAATCAAAAAGATTATTTTGAAAGAGAATAAATTGCTGGTTGTTCATTCAGACAGATTATCTCTTTTCGATGTAGGCGGAAAATATCTATTCGATATCGGGAAAAAAGGAGAGGGAACAGAAGAATATAAAAGAATGTTTGATATTGTTTTACGAAATGACACTCTGTTTATTGTGGACGGGAATTTTGATTTCACACTTTATAATTGGCAAGGTAAATATTTAGGTAAAGTATTTCAACCACAAATACGACATACTGTAAATTTCTTCCTCGTCCCCAATACAGATATCTTTTTAGGCCATGTTGATAATTTCACAGGAAAAAAAGAAGTGCGATTTGTCTTCTTCAGGGATACGGCGGCAATAAAAATCATACCAAATCTGGATAAGTATGAACCGGCTTCGCCAGAAGTTGTATACAGCACACTTTCAGACATGAAATCTTTTGACGGGCTTGTTCCCGCTTTTAAAGAGCTATTCAACGACACGATTTATCAAGTAGATACAAAACTGAATTTGCATCCTTATGCCGTAGTTGAGTTAGGAAAATATAAAGCGACCAAAGAAGCTATGTTTGCTCATACATTCGAACAACTGATAAAAAAATGGGACTTCTTCAACGGTAAAATCGCACTCGCCGCAATCGGAGAGAAAGACAACATCATTTATCTGGCACATCATGATATAAACGATCCATATACTTACAGTTATGACAAAACTACGAGACAGGCTTATTATCAAAAGATCTTTTATCCCGATAATCCTTATGGATTCAAGCAGGTAAACACATTCGTACCTCATTTCATATCGACAGACGGAAAATATCTGATCGATTACGAGATACCGGAAAATGGAGGTAACCCAGTGATTGTTCTTGTTGAACGTTAATAAATAATTTATACTGTCCATGAAAACATATTTCCTATTAATAATCTTAAGTATTCTCACTTCTTGTTCCATGCAAAAAATAAAAGGCTTCAGTACGGAACAAGCCTTATCTATGGCTGGAGAAAATCGGAAAGAATTGGAAAAAGTGCTCGAACACTACAAAAATGATAGCTTGAAATTGGAAGCTGCCCGATATTTAGTTCGGAATATGCCGTTCCATTTTTCAAGAATGGAATATTTCCTATCACCTGAAGGTAAACAGTATATACCAGACATCCGAAATTTTCCTGATAACCAAGCAGTAAAAAAACATTGTGATTCTTTACTGATCAAAGGGTATACGACCAAAAAAGAGATTGCTTACGATATCAAAAATATACATAGTGATTATCTGATCAAAAATATCGACTTGGCTTTTCAAGTCTGGCAAAAACCTTGGGCAAAAGATCTCCCATTTGAAGACTTTTGCCGCTATATACTTCCCTATCGGGCAGAAGTTGAACCTGTATCCGACATGAGGCAAATATTAATGGAGCATTATTTACCACTAATTGATTCAGGAAAAGCCAAAAACACATTTGAGGCTTGTATGATTATAAATGACCAGTTCATAAAAGATTTAAAATATAAAGATACCGGGCATCCGCTTTATCCCACCATTGAAGAGACATTTCGTGCCGGTATTGGAGAATGCGACGCTCTGTGTAATCTGAGTACAATAGCAATGCGGGCAGTCGGTATTCCGGTTGTAGTACAAACTACAACTTGGACCAAAATGGATTTAGCCCATAGCTGGTGTGCAGTATTGCATGATGGAAAGTTTTATGATTTCAGTCCTGCGTATATAGGCCCGGACGAATACAGGCAAAAACTTGCTACAGTTTATTATCTGAAACCAGCCAAAGTATATCGTTCTCTCTTTGATGCCGATTTTAAAGAAACAAAAACAGACGATGGTTATGTCACGAACTTGAAAAGCCCGTTACTAAAAGACGTTACAGCAGAAGGAGGTTATCCAGTTTTGGATTTGCGAATTGAAGCGGATAAAACATCGTCTTCTCCAGAAAGCCTTGTCTACCTCTGCGCCTACAATTATTATGAATGGAAACCGATTGCCATCGGTATACGAAACGGGACTACCTGTGAATTTAAAGACATTGTTGGCAATAATATTTTTATCGTTGCAAAAGGATGCAAAGATCAAAATTTGGAATATATCACAGCCCCTTTTTTAGTTGATTCATTAGGGAATATTCGTAAATTCATACCAGATAAAGATCAGTTTATCACACAAACCCTTTGGAAAAAGAAAGGGAAAGCACCTCTTAATCTGCATTTCTGGGACATCGAAAAAGAATATTTTGTCCCAATATCGTATGACAGCATCACTTCGGACACAACACAGTTTTACACCCGGATACCGGAAAATGCTTTATTATGGTACACAACCTCCCAACGGGCATTAGGACAACGAGTCGGATTTATTGATAACGGCGAATTAAAAAGGACATGGGACTTCTAAAAAAAATCGTCAATTGGATTCTGAATATAATTCTAATTATTTCCGCAATGGCTTGCATTTGGCTTTTTTGCCAACTCTTCCTCTTCACCTCCTTCCGCATCCCCAGCGATTCGATGGAACCGGAATTGGTAGAAGGAGATGCCATATTGATTTGGAAACCGGTATTGGGAGCACGGCTTTTTAACCTGCAAGCGACCATGCAGCTTAAACAGGTCGATATTCATCGTGTGCCCGGATTCCAGAAGGTCAAGAGGAATGATGTGCTGGTTTTCAATTTTCCTCATCCTAACGGATGGGATAAGATTGAGATGCACATCATGAAATATTATATTAAACGGTGCATCGGATTACCGGGGGACACTTTATCGATCCGAAACGGGATGTTCCAGGTCGGCGGGGTCGATACGCCATTAGGAAACATCGACTCGCAACGAAGAGTCGGACAGACTTTGCCGGGAGAATTTCCCGATGGAGTATATAAAAGTTTCCCGTTCGATTCTATTATCGGCTGGAACATTCAAAACTTTGGCCCGCTCTATATACCGAAAGCGGGTGACGAGTTGCCGATGAACCGGATAAATTATCTCTTATATCGCAAACTGATCGAATGGGAACAGAAAGGTTCGCTTAAATACCGGGATTCGGCTGTCTTTCTAAACGGGAAGACGATTGAATCATATAGCTTCCAAAAGAGCTATTACTTTATGGCAGGGGATAAAGGTGCAAATTCGCAAGATTCACGCTACTGGGGATTGCTGCCGGAAGAATATATCGTAGGAAAAGCCGACCTCATCTGGAAGTCTGTCGACCCGTACACCGACAGGTTCAGATGGGACCGTTGTCTGAAAAAGATCGAATAAAAAACGGACCTGCATGAAAATAAAATACATGAACATGAAACTGAAGTTCCATAGGCATGAAATTCCGATTGCACTGGCATCCGTCTGCGGGGCGATGCTATTATGTACACCGTTGGTTGCCGACTGCGAATTAGCAAACGGGCTAGTGATGGGAAAACTGTTCTGGTTTCATCTCGTTATGCTGCTTATGGCGGTTTGTACGATCGGGACGGTTTGGATAAAAAGCAAAAAAGAGCTTTCGTTCTCATTGCCGGACGGACTGCTGATCGTTTTTGCAGGAATAATGCTGGCGACGTACGACTGGCAACTGAATCCCGAACCCGAGAAGCTGCTCTTTGGCGGGCAGTTATTGGTCTTGTGGTTCCTGTTACGTTATTTTCTGACGGAATATTCTTCCCTGAAATTCTATTTTTTGTTTGTACTGATGCTTACCGGATTGACCGAAGCGGTCTGGGGAATGCAGCAATTGCACGGTTATAGCTATTCCAATCACTCGCTTTTCCGGCTGACAGGTTCTTTCTTTAATCCGGGTCCCTACTCCGGATACATCACGGTCGTGTTGCCGGTTTGCCTGTGGGCGGCATTGAAGTTTCGACGGCTGATGCACTATTTTGCCTGGATATGTGTCGGAGCGATCTTGATTGTTTTGCCTGCCGGAATGAGCCGGTCGGCGTGGATAGCGGCGATTGCGGCATGCGGATGGGTTTATTGGGTGGAACGGATCGGATGGGAAAAGACAAAAGCCATGTATATAATGTATAAAAAAGTGGCAGCTCCATTTATTATAATTGTTGCCTTCCTGAGCGGATGCGCTGTAGTTGGCGTTTACGGGATGAAACAGGACTCGGCGGACGGACGGTTCCTGATGTGGAAAATAACAGGGAAAGCGATCGCCGAACATCCGGTCGGTACGGGATTAGGCGGCTTCCCGGCGACATACGCCGGGACACAGGCGGAATATTTCGGGACAGGAACGGCGACTGATAAAGAAAGACTGGTGGCCGGATGTCCGGAATATGCATTCAACGAGTATTTGCAGATCGGACTGGAACAGGGGATCGGAGGATTGATCGTGTTTGTGTTGTGGTTGGGGAGCATTTGTTATTGTGGGATAAAAAGCGGACAAAACGGGGCGGTCAGCGGGATACTGGCATTAGCGGTGTTTGCAATGTCGTCGTATCCGTTGCAATTACCGTCGTTTTGGGTGGCGGCGGTGTTCTTGGGGGCGATATGCGCGACGAAAGATAACACACCCCCTGCCCCCTCTCGAGAGGGGAAAAGATACTACCGGATGCTATTGGCAAAAGCGGGAATCGTGATTATAGCATTGGCGGGTATCATTATTTTCTCCATACAAAAGGGACAATACGAGGTTTACAAACAATGGGGACGGATGCAGATGCTTTACAATAACAAAGCGTATGAATCGGTGGCGGAAGATTATGCAGCACTGCATGACAGATTGAAGCATAAACCGGAATTTCTGTTTGAAGAGGCGCAATGTCTGAATAAGGCGGGGCAATATGCGATTGCCGTACAGGTGTTGGAACGGGCTAAACAGCTCAGCGGAGATCCGATGATCCGGTATATGATTGCCAAAAACAAGCAGGCGGCCGGAGACTACCGGGATGCTGAAAAAGAGTTGCTGCATGCAATCGAGATACTGCCTGAAAGACTCTATCCTTACTATCTGCTGGTAAAGCTATACGCAGAACCGGGCTTCTATCAGCCGGACAAACTTCAGGCTGCCGCCTACGCTGTGCTGACCAAAGAAGCGAAAGTTGAAAGCAGGGCTATTCTGGAGATGAGAGAAGAAATAAAAAAGATATTAGAAAAAAAGTAATTACGAATTGCTCGTAATTAAAATATGTTTGTATATTTGCGAAACGACAACTTTGATAAAACGATAAGATATATGAAATCCTACAAATTGTTTGCGATACTGATTCTGGCCGGAATGATGGCTTGCTCCGGAGAAAAGAAAGAAAAAGGAGCCGGAGAAGAAAGCGTAGAAACGGTTTTGCCGGACGAAATGAATGAAGTAACCGTGATGCCATTGAAAACGACCGATTTCAACCACGAACTGATCAGTAACGGCAAACTCTCCGCACGCGGCTTTGTCAACCTGAAATTCGAATCGGCAGAACCGATCGCCACCATCTATGTAAAGAATGGCGACCGCGTGACAAAAGGACAAAAGTTGGCGGAACTGTCTACTTTCCGTCTCGCAAACAAAACGGCACAGGCCAAAGACGCACTCGAACGTGCCAAGCTGGAACTGCAGGACGTATTGATCGGACAGGGATACAAGCTGGAAGATTCAACCAAAGTACCGCCGGCAACTATGCAGTTAGTCAGGGTGAAAAGCGGATATGACCAGGCATTGATCTCCTGGCAACTTGCTGAATATGAACAGCGCAATGCCGTTCTGACTGCTCCCTTCGACGGCATAGTGGCCAACCTGTTTGCCAAACAATTCAATACAGCTTCGACATCCGATGTTTTCTGCTCCATTATAGACACCCGCACACTGGAAGCGGCTTTTACCGTCCTGGAAAGTGAACTGCCGCTTATCAAAACAGGCGACCGGGTGGAAGTTGTTCCTTTCGCATTGTCCGATATTGCGGCGGAAGGGCGTATCTCCGAGATAAATCCGCTGGTGGACAAAGACGGCATGGTACAGGTGAAAGCAGCCGTAAGCGATAAAGGCAAACTATTCGAAGGCATGAATGTACGGGTAAGTATTCACCGATCGTTGGGAAAACAGCTGGTTGTTCCGAAGAGTGCCGTAGTGCTCCGTTCCGGGAAACAGGTGGTATTTACACTGACTGACAACAAGGCGTATTGGAATTATGTACATACCGGTTTGGAAAACGCAGACAGTTACACAATCGTTGACGGGCTGAAAGAGGGCGATATCGTAATTACAAGCGGTAATATCAACCTGGCTCACGAAGCACCGGTCAAGGTAGTTGAGAGTTGAGAGTTGAAAGTTCATAATTCATAATTCTAATACACAATTCTAATACATGATAAAGTTTCTACTACAACGTCCTATCGCGGTACTGATGGCTTTCACGGCTTGCTTTATCGTGGGATTGGTTACCTACTTCACCATTCCGGTGTCGTTGTTGCCCGATATTGCGATCCCCGAAATTACCGTACAGGTATCCGGGCAGAACACATCGGCGCGCGAGTTGGAAAACACGGTAGTAAAAACCATCCGCCAGCAGCTGATGCAAGTCGCCAGCCTGCGCGATATCCACAGTGAGACACGCGACGGAGCAGCCATCATACGCCTCAACTTCGATTTCGGGACCAATACGGATCTGGCTTTCATCGAGGTAAACGAAAAGATAGACGCTGCCATGAACTACCTGCCGCGTGAAGTGGAACGCCCGCGGGTGATCAAGGCAAGTGCAACCGATATTCCGGTGTTCTGCCTGAACCTGACTTTAAAAGGGGAAAGTGGAAAGGTGAAAGGTGAAAGTGAACACGCATTCCTCGACCTCTGCCAGTTTGCAGAAACGGTTATCAAACGGCGGATCGAGCAGTTGCCCGAAGTGGCTATGGTCGATGTGACCGGTATCCTGAAACGGCAGTTGCAGATCGTTCCGGATATGAAGTTGTTGAAGATGTCAGAGATCACGCTCGATGACCTGGAAGTTGCATTGACGTCTAACAACATAGAGCCGGGCAGTATGACCGTACGCGACGGATATTACGAATACAATATTAAATTCTCGACCCTGCTGCGCACGCCCGAAGATGTGGAAAACATCTATATCCGCAAAAACAACCATATTTTCCAGTTAAAAGACCTGGCACGTATCTCAGTCGTACCGGAAAAAGAGACCGGTGCATCCCTCTCCAACGGAAAACGGGCAGTCACACTGGCTGTGATCAAGCAGGCGGACGAGAATATGGACAATATGAAAGAGGCGTTGAAAGATGTGACGGATTATTTTGCTTCCGTTTATCCGGATATCGAATTCAGCGTGAGCCGCAACCAGACGGAATTGTTGGACTATACCATCTCGAACCTGAAACAGAACTTATCTCTGGGCTTCCTGTTCATCTGTATCGTGGCAATCCTGTTCCTGGGGGATATCAAGAGTCCGGCGGTAATCGGGTTGAGTATGATCGTGAGTCTGATTATCAGTTTCCTGTTCTTCTACCTGTGTAAGATGTCCCTGAATATCATCTCGATCTCCGGCCTGATCCTGGCTTTAGGTATGATGATCGACAGTTCGATTATCGTAACGGAAAATATCACACAATACAGGGCACGCGGAGATTCATTAGAAGAGGCCTGTAATAAGGGAACGACCGAAGTGATCACTCCGATGCTGAGTTCGACCTTTACGACAATCGCCGTATTCGTACCGCTGGTCTTCATGAGCGGGATAGCCGGAGCAATCTTCTTCGACCAGGCTTTCGCTGTAACAGTCGGGCTGATGGTTTCCTATTTTACGGGAATCATGTTATTGCCGGTACTCTACAAGTTGGTATACAGCATTCCGGATATCAAGCACAAGGGATTCAACATGCGGATCAACAACCTGGTCAAAGAACATACATTAGACCACTTCTATGATGGCGGGGTTGATTTCATATTCCGCCACAAGAAGATAGCCCTGATTCTTACAGCCATCACAATACCGCTGTGCGGCCTCCTGTTCTACGAAATACCCAAAAGCCGCATGCCGGAGATCGACCAGAACGAGTTGATCGCTCATGTGGAATGGAACGAAAATATCCATATTGACGAAAACAGAAGCCGGGTGAACCGGCTGACGTCTTCTGTCAATGACATGGTGAAAGAACATACGGCCTATGTCGGACAACAACAGTTTCTGCTGAACCGCGATCAGGAAATGTCTGTCTCGGAAAGCGAAATGTATTTCAAAACGGAAAAACCGGAAGGGATCGCTCCCTTGCAAAAGTCTGTCGAACAATGGATCAAGACGAACTATCCGATGGCGGTAATCTCTTTCTCCCCGCCTGTCACTGTCTTTGAGAAGCTGTTTGTAACCGGGGAAGCTGACATTGTCGCCGAACTTTATGCACACAATAAGACTGAAGCTCCAGACGCTTCCGCCCTTCGCAAGACCGAACGGCAGATAGAGGCGAGAACCGGACACGCTCCTGTCGGGATCGCCTTCGACAACCAGCTGAACATCACGATAGACCGACAAAGGCTCTTGCTTTACAACGTCGATTACAATGAAGTGTATCGGTTGCTGAAAACGGCATTCAAAGAGAATGAAGTAGCTACTCTCCGCTCCTATCAGCAATATTTGCCGATCGCTCTTGCCGGAGAAGAACAGACGGTCAATGAGGTACTACAAAAGACACTGGTCAACACGGTTCCCGATGCGGATGGAAATGTAAGATACGTACCACTGCAATCATTAGTACGCGTCACTCCGGGTGAGGACCTGAAAACGATCACCGCCGGAAAGAACGGGGAATATATTCCGTTCAGCTTCTATAATGTCGACAAGGCAGAACAACTGATGGCCGGTGTCAAGCAAGAGGTGGAGAAAAACTGGGACATCGACTTCTCCGGCAGCTTCTTCTCCAACCAGCAGATGTTGAACGAGTTGGTAGTGATCCTGTTCATCTCGATCCTTCTGATGTATTTTATCCTGGCAGCTCAGTTCGAAAGTTTCCTGCAACCACTGATCGTATTACTGGAAATTCCGATTGACGTGGCGGCATCGTTGCTGGTGCTTTGGATATGCGGGCATACCATGAATCTGATGAGCGCCATCGGTATTGTTGTAACCTGCGGTATCATCATCAACGACTCCATCCTGAAGCTGGATGCCATCAACGAGCTCCGGAAAGAGGGAGTCCCGCTTATGGAAGCCATACACGAAGCCGGGCGGAGGCGTCTGCGACCGATCATTATGACATCATTAACAACCATATTCGGAATGGTCCCGCTACTCTTCACCTTCGACATGGGTAGCGAACTGCAAAAACCGCTCTCCATCGCCATGATCTCGGCCATGTTCATCGGTACGGCAGTCAGCCTTTTCGTCATCCCGTTAATCTATTGGTTCATTTACCGCAAACATGATGTGAGAACAGTTGAAAGTTGAATATTGAAAATTGAATATTATGAACAACAAGTTTGTATACAGGCATAAATACATTATTATCACATTGCTGATGCTTTTATGTATACTGCCGGGAAAGGCACAGCTTACACTAACTTTGGAACGGACGATCACGTTGGCGGCGGATAGTTCGCTGGATGCTTTCCGATATAAGAATATGTATCTGGCGGGGTATTGGCAATACCGGACCTATAAGGCGGGACGCTTGCCGAGTCTTACCCTGAACCTGACACCGGCACAGTACAGGCGTTACTTTACGCAACGCTACGATTCGGAAAACGATATCGACGTCTATAGAAAGCAGCAATCTTTCTATGCCGGCGGGCAATTAGAGGTTCAACAGAACTTCGACCTCCTGGGCGGTACGTTCTATCTGGATACGGATCTGGATTATATGCGTTATTTCGGAAGCGAGACTTATAATCAGTTCTCGACGGTTCCCGTACGTCTCGGTTATCAGCAAGACTTGTTAGGCTACAATGCCTTCAAATGGGAGCGAAAAATCGAACCGCTGAAATATGAGAAAGTAAAGAAAGAGCTTCTCTACAACGTAGAACAGATGAGCGAACAGGCTACGACCTATTTCTTCGCCCTGGCAATGGCACAAGTGGAATACGACCTGGCCAAAGAGAACGTTGCCACCACGGACACGCTGTACCGGACAGGACAGGAACGCCACAAAATCGCCTCCATCAGCCAGGCGGACCTGCTGACACTGAAACTGGATGCTGTGAATGCCCGCAACACCTTGAAGAATGCGGAAATAGCCCTGAAACGTGCCATGTTCAGTCTGGCATCCTACCTGAATTTCGACAAGAACACGGAAATACGCCTGCGCCTGCCGAGCCGTCCGCGCGACATGGAAATATCGGTAGACAAGGCCCTTGAGCTGGCACGCGAGAACAACCCGACTTTCCTGGACCTCCGCCAACAGATACTGGAAGCGCAGCAACAGGTCGACAAGACTAAGAAAGAGGCAATGTTCAACGCCCAGATCAACGCCAGTGTCGGTTTCAACCAGGTATCCAGCAAGATACAGGATGCCTACAAAAACCTGCAACAACAGGAAATTGTTTCACTGTCCGTTTCAATTCCTTTGGTGGACTGGGGCGTACGGAAAGGGAAACATAATGTTGCCAAAAACAATCTGCTCGTCACGGAGACATCTGCTAAGCAGCAGGAACTAACCGTCGAGGAAGATGTAATCATGACCGTCGGCGACTTCAATATCCAGCAAGCCCTGATCGGAAGCGCAGAAGAAGCGGTGGATCTGGCTGAAACGGCTTATAGCGAAACCAAACAGCGTTTTATGATCGGAAAGGCGGATATCAACAGCCTCACCCTTTCACTGAACCGCCAGCAGGAAGCACAGCGTAATTACATCTCGGCCTTGCAGAACTATTGGTTGAGCTATTATAAGATCAGGAAACTGACCCTGCACGACTTCGAAACGGGTGTTTCCCTTTCGAACGAGTTCGATTATAAAAACAGGTTGTAAATAAAACAAAATATGAGTGCATCTCCTAAAATATCCTCTTTTACCATCATCGTCACCTTCCTTTGTGTGGCGCTGGCGGGGATTGCCTTTATACCGCTGTTGCCGATCAAGCTGTCGCCGTCACGCACGTTGCCTCAGCTGACCATCAACTACAACATGCCGGGAAACTCGGCACGCGTAATAGAGATGGAGGTGACTTCGCGCTTAGAAGCGATGTTGGCGCGTATCAAGGGGATCAAGGAGATCAATTCCACTTCCGGAAACGGTTGGGGATACGTCACGCTCGAACTGGACAAACATACCAATATAGACGCCGCCCGTTTTGAGGCGTCGACCATCATCCGCCAGACATGGCCCAGCCTGCCGGACGGGTTGAGCTATCCAATCCTGGAAATGAGCCGCCCGGATGACAAGGAGGCGCGCCCCTTCATGAGTTATACGCTGAATGCCGCCGCCACTCCTATCTTCATCCAGCGTTTTGCGGAAGACCAGATAAAACCGCGCCTCAGCGGCATTCCCGGCATTTACCGGATCGACGTCAGCGGTGCCACCCCCATGGAATGGAGGCTGGAATACGACAGCCGCCAACTGGCCACTTTAGGCATCAGCATCCAGGACATACAAAGGGCTATCAGCCAATATTACCAAAAGGAATTTTTAGGCACCGGCAATGTCAAAACCGAATTGAAGACCTCCTGGATCCGCCTCGCCCTTGTTCCGGAAAGCGAAAAGGACGGATTCGAGCCGTCGCTTATCACCGTTATGAACAAAGACGGCAAACTGATCCGCCTGGACCAGCTCCTGAAAGTGACCCGCCAGGAAGAGGCTCCCCAAAGATACTACCGCATCAACGGGTTGAACTCTATCTACCTGTCTATCCGTGCCGAAGAGACAGCCAACCAGCTCGAGCTGGCCAAGCAGGTGAAAGCGGAAATGGAGCATATCCGTACCCTACTGCCTGCCGGATATGAGATACACACCAGCTACGACGCGACCGAATTTATCCAGGATGAACTGAACAAGATTTATATCCGTACGGGGCTTACGGTCCTGATCCTGCTGATCTTTGTCCTGCTGATCACGAGGGAGCTTAAATACCTGTTGCTGATCGTGATCAGTCTCTCGATCAACCTCTGTATCGCCGTTATCCTCTACTATCTGTTAGGGCTGGAAATGCAGCTTTATTCGCTGGCCGGCGTCACGATTTCGCTCAGTCTTGTGATAGACAACACGATCGTCATGACGGAACATATCCGGAACCGGCACGACCGGAAAGCGATCCTGTCCATACTGACCGCCACGCTAACGACAATGGGGGCATTGGTCATCATCTTCTTCCTGGACGAAAAGATCCGCCTCAACTTGCAGGATTTCGCAGCGGTCGTTATCATCAACCTGGGAGTTTCACTGTCGATCGCCCTGTTCCTGGTCCCCGCCCTGATCGACAAGATGAACTTGGAATGGAAGAAAAACGGACGGAACAAAAAGGTTCAGACAGAGGTCTCCGACATCCGGAACGGCTTCACGACACGACTCCGGAGGGGGGCAAACCGTTTCCTCAAACGCTTCCCGGTCTATTACAACCGTTATTACCAATGGCAGATCAATTTCCTTTGCAACTGGAAGAAGCTCTCCTGTTTTATCCTGCTGCTGGCATTCGGCCTGCCGGTCTTCATGCTTCCTGAGAAAATCGAATATGACACGAAAGATAAAAAGAAGGTCTACACGGCGACCGATTCCATGCTGATAGAGAAATACAACCAGTTCGTGGCAAACGAAACCTATAAAGAAAAAGTCAAACCGATTGTCGACAAAGCCTTGGGAGGGACCCTTCGCCTGTTCGTCCAGAAAGTATACGAAGGAAGCTACTTCACGCGGAACGAAGAAACCGTGTTGGGCGTCAGCGCCTCACTCCCGAACGGGACGACTCTGGCCCAGATGAATAACCTGATGAGCCGTATGGAAGCCTACCTGAGCACATTTAAGGAGATACGCCAGTTCCAGACAAGCGTCTTCAGCGCACGTCAGGCCGGCATCAACATCTATTTCACGAAAGAAAGCGAACGGAGCGGCTTCCCTTACAGCCTGAAAAGCAAAATCATCAGCAAAGCCCTCGAACTGGGCGGCGGTAGTTGGAATGTATGGGGATTACAGGACCAGGGATTCAGCAACGACGTCCGGGAAGGAGCCGGTTCTTTCCGCATCGAGATGTACGGCTACAACTACGACGAGCTATATGAATGGGCCGAACAGCTAAAGGCAAAGCTGCTCACCTACCGCCGTATCAAGGAGGTATTGATCAATTCGGAATTCTCCTGGTGGAAAGACGATTACCAGGAGTTCTACTTCAATCTCGATAAAGGCCGCCTGGCACAGGAAAACATACAGCCGATCGAGCTGTTCGCCTCCCTGAACCCGGTCTTCGGCAAAGACATCTATACCGGAACGATCGTCATGAGCGACGAAACGGAAAAGCTGAAACTCACCTCCCGCCAATCGCAGGAATATGACGTGTGGAGTATGCAGTACGTCCCGCAAAGCATCAAAGGCAAGCCCTACAAACTGGCCGAATTGGCAACCGTCGAGAAAGGCCAGATGCCGCAAAAGGTTGCCAAAGTAAACCAACAATACCGTCTTTGCCTGCAATACGAATATATAGGCGCCGGGAACCAGGGAAACAAGATACAGGAACGGGAACTGAAAGAGTTCAATGCCATCCTGCCAATGGGCTACACCGCTAAATCGGAAAGCGCTTACTGGTACTGGGACAAGAAAGACAACAAGCAATACCTGTTGTTGCTGCTGATCATCGTCATCATCTTCTTTACGACCAGCATCCTGTTCAACTCGCTGAAACAACCATTGGCCGTTATCTTCGTGATACCGATCTCCTATATCGGCGTGTTCCTTACGTTCTATTGGTTCAAGTTGAATTTCGACCAGGGAGGATTCGCCTCCTTCGTCCTGTTATGCGGTATTACAGTGAACGCCAGTATCTATATCCTGAACGAATACAACCAGATCCGTCTGCGTAAACCGCTGATGTCGCCCTATAAAGCCTATCTGAAAGCCTGGAATGCCAAGATCACTCCGATTTTCCTGACAGTTGTCTCCACTATTTTAGGATTTATCCCCTTCATGCTGGGCGAGGGCAAAGAGGCCTTTTGGTTCCCGTTGGCAGCCGGAACAATCGGCGGACTCATCATGTCTATTCTGGGCATCTTCCTCTACCTTCCTATTTTCACACTGAAAAAACAACCGAAACCTTAACATATCCATTTAAACAAGTATTTAACCAGGCCAATAAATATTTGGTAACCTATCATTTACATATTGTCAACAAAATGTCACACCCGATTCCTGCCCGAAAATGAAGCAAGACCTACTTTTGCTGCTTCGATTAAGCCCGTTCAAATCTTTCCGTAAAAAGGAAAACCCACAGGCTTATCTTTCTGTTTTATAGGGTATATTTGTTTAGTCCACATCCTGTCATCTGCCTACTATAGTCAGGCAGATTAACTATGAGAAGGCTTCTACCCGTTTTATACACAGATTACAGAAAGCTTGTTACCAATTTAAATACAAAAAATAACATGAACAATTCATTTTACTACCTGCGATTACTTCTGCTCGCGACGAGCGGAATGTTACTTCTGTGTATAATTTTTGCAATCAATCCGGAGTTGGCTGACGGAACCTTATCCGGAAGAATTTGTTGGTTCCATTTCACCTCATTATTACTGGCCGGAGGTGTATTATTTATGGAGTTCACCTCTCGGAAAAGTCGTTTTATATTCTCATTACCGGATGCGCTGTTGTTGCTTTTATTCGGCATCGTATTGATTACCTACGACCAGGAGAAGAACCTGCAGGCAGAACGTTTTCTCTTTCTGGCCCAACTAATCACGGTCTGGTTTATGCTCAGGAGCACTCTGCAGGCATACCAGGCGCTCCGGCCGTTTTTCATCACAATCATCATATTTACAGGAGTCGTTTCGGCGGTATGGGGAGTCTGTAATTCAGGGAGTACCGTGCCGTCTACACACCCGGTATTCAGCCTGCTTCAGATTTCCCTGGAACCGGAACCGTTCCTCGGATATATAGCAGTAGTCTTCCCCATCTGCCTGAATACGATGCTCCGGTTAAAAAACTGTGACAAATCGGCCTGGTGGGACCCTCATACATTCCTGTTTTACTTCTCCGCCTTCGGAACTTTATTTATCACAATCGCTTTATTCTCCAACATGAACCGCCCGGCATGGATAAGCGCTATCCTTTCGGGCATCTGGGTATGCTGGATGAGAATGATCGGCTGGAAACAAACCAAAGAGACCATACAAGAACACAACAAACTCTTTGCGATCTCTTCAATATCCCTGTTTGTGATCCTCACAGGAATCGTTCTGGCCGGTAATATCAAGAAAGCCCAGATAGCCGACCGTCGCCTCCTGATCTGGAACGTCACCACCAAAGCGATCATGGAACATCCGATGAGCGGGATCGGAATAGGTAATTTTCCCAAGACATACGCACAGACCCAGGCCTGTTATTTCGATACGGAAACCGCCTCCCGAAAAGAGAAGCAGACGGCTATCTGTCCCCGGTATGCCTACAACGAATATCTGCAGATCGGACTTGAGTTGGGGATAATCGGGTTACTTCTGTTTACGTTATGGCTGGCTTTCTCTCTGTACTACGGGATCAAACACCGGCAGATCGGAGCATCCGGAGGCATATTGGCGCTTGGAATCTTTGCCCTATACTCTTACCCACTCCAACTTCCTACGTACTGGGTTATGCTTATATTCCTGACTGTGATATGCGTCACCAATCCGAAACAGGACAAACTGCGTGAACAAAGAAGCATCCCTTACATCGGAGCTTTCGCCGCCATCATCTCCTGCATCCTCTTTTACGGACAGAAAGACTGCTACTATACTTATAAGGAATGGAAAGAGCTCAAAGAACTGTATCAGAATCAGGCGTACGAACAAGCCGCCGACCAATACGCCAGCCTCTACCCGCAACTATATCACCGGACAGACTTCCTGTATGAGGGAGCGGAATGTTTTAGTCAAACCGGCCGACACGATATCGCTATCACCTGGTTAAAAAGAGCCTTGCAGCTGAGTGCCGAGCCCGACCTGTATTATGCCTTAGCCCGTAACAAAGAAGCCATCCGCCAATATGAGGATGCCGAAAAATACCTGTTGGAAGTCAGCCGGATCGAACCGGAACAGGGATATACCTATTTTCTGCTGGCTAAATTATATGCAGAACCCTTCTTCTACCACCCGGATAAATTCCGGAAAGCAGCCAGAAAATTCCTCTCTTTCCAACCGGATGCACAAAACAGGATCACAAAAGAGATGAAAGAGGAGATCATCGAAATCCTGAGAAATAAGAAGACCTCTATTCATTAACCGGGACGAACCGTACTTTCAGCGTCTCCTTCTGCCCGACTTTCAAGTCGGCATCGAAAAGGAAAGTTATATCCAGAGGGAGGGGCAAAAGTCGCTTGTTCCCGCGCCTGCCCCCCTCCTTTCATCTGATATCTCCCAACATTTACCGCCAGCATGCTATGAATATTATGATTAGTTACAGATATTCATTCGGTCTGGTACAAATGAATTAATTAATAGGGAAATTAAGCTCTTATATCCTTGCGGGTCTGAAATGTAAGCCTTACCTTTACTAATAGATTTCAAACTTTCGCAACAATCAACATTAAAATATTATCACATGAAAAAACAACAGGAAAATTGCTGCTTATTTCCTTTCTTACTATTTCTCTGCACACTGTTAACCAGTGCTGATAATTTTGGAAAGGGGACATTCACCTCATACGCAAAACAACTTTTCGAACAGGCAGCGAAAGAACAAAAGCAACAACGCTATTCCAAAGCAATCCCTATCTATCAGGAACTAATAGAACTAACTCCACCCGATGAAGAAATTAAAGAAGTCAACGATATTCTTGCTGAAGGATTGATACAGATGATGTACTGCTACATATTCGATAACCGCCGCGAAGAAGGGGCAAACTATTTCAACCGGATATATACGGAAAACACCTGTTGGGTTGTCAGCCATGCTACCCGCGATGTGGAGATCTGCCTGGCTTATTCACTCTATGAAGCGGCACAACCGGATAAGGCAAAAGAAGTTATAGACCGTGCTTTGTCACGGTCTATAACTGGTAGGACCTACCAGTTGCTCTATGCAGATTATGGCATATCATCTGTGATCTATAACCAGGTCGGACAAATCGACAAAGCAATCGAATGTAATCTGAAAAGTATTGAAATCCTCCGGAAACTGGACGACAATTCCAACATCATATTTGCCCTCGGTAACCTGATCTGGCAATACCAACAGATCGGTGAGTTAGAAAAAAGTCTGGCAGCATATGACGAGTTGATACAGGCTGAAGCTACCAACACAAACCCATACGGAGTTTGTGCCGCCGAAATCAATGTAGTCGAACTCTACAGCGAATGGGGACTGGAGGAAGAAGTCCGGACCCACCTTACCAAAGCAATGGAAGCAGCCAATGCCTGCGGCATAGCAGAAGCCAAACTACGCACATTCACACGCTCTGTCTATCAGGCTCTGCTGGATAAAGACCACAAACAAGCCTGTTCCGATCTCGACAGCATGCTGGTTTATCTGCCGCAAAAGGAACAGAGTAATTTTTACCACGCACTTTATGAACAATTCAACACAGTATTTGCACTACAAACAAAAAACGGCAATCCGCAGGCTCATATTGCGGAAGCACGACGGCAGCTCCATGAGTTAAAAAGACGGCAACCCGACTCTTTCACAATCCTCTTCTGCCGCCTTATCGGAGATGCTCTGGCAGAAAACGGAGAAAAAGAACTGGCCGCCGAAGCCTATACGAATTGTTGCGATTACATCCGCCACAATCATCTGCTGAACCACCAGCGTCATATATTCTATGCCCTTGCCATACTCCTAACCGACATGCAACAGACATCGGAAGCCGCCCGTTACCTAAAGGAAGCACAGGAAGCCAACCGCGTTTTTAATGAACGACATAACGCAAAAATGCTTTCTCAATTCCGCATCAAATATGAAACGAACGAAAAAGAACAGGCCAATAAACTACTCACAGCCGAACTGAAGCTCAAACGCCGTACCCTTGAATATTATACCAGTATCATTATAGGACTGTTATTGGCAGGTTGTCTCATAGGGCTATGGATAACCGTACGTCAACGGGAATCCCGGCAAAAAATAGAGAAACAAGAATACCAGCTTAAACAAATGCTGACAGATAATCAACAAATAAATAAAAGGAATGAAGAATTACGCGCCAGGCTGGAACAAATAGATGCCCAAAACAGCGTACAGGAAATCATAAACCGCCTCTCCCCCCAGTTGCTCACATACGAGGAAGAAACGGAATTCCGCAGGAAGTTTGCCCTTATCCACCCCGCATTCCTCACGAAAGTACGCGAAGCCTGTCCGGAAATTACCCGGAGCGAAGAACTCCTACTGATGTTGTTCCGCCTTAACCTAACTCCCGAAGAGGTCAGTTTTGCATTAGGCAACAATCGGGCAAGCGTGTATTCTTCCCGTTCACGGCTTAAAAGAAAACTCAAAATCGATAAAGACACAAGCGTGGAAGATTTCATCAAGAGCCTGTAAACAGCTATGAAATAGCTGGTTTTAATTTGTACAGATATTTGTCAATATCCTTTTTAACCCTTATCTAACCTTCTTTGATAGTTTTGCCACTGACAAATAATTATCAAAGAAAAGCATGGAGAACACTCAGCTACAACTTTCTGCCGGTTTTATAAGCATCAACATCGCAATAAGCCTTATTTGCGGTGTGTTGCTCTTGTTACGTCACCGGCAAGAAGCGGACGCCCGGAAGGTCTTAATTGCTATCTGCCTGATAAACTGTGTAATCGACATACTCAGTGCTTACTGGTCCTTCTTCACAGGTCCCGGCTATTCCATTTCTTACTCTTTGCTGATCCTTTATGCCACTCTCCATGAACTTTCCCCACACGAAAGAGATACACCCAAAATAACAGACACAGACAGCGAAGAAAGAATAAAAGAAATTCCTTCCCATGAACCGGAACAGAAGATTTCCAACCCGTTGTGGTTACGGATCGAAAAAGCCATGATTGAAAGCGAGTTATGGCGAAATCCCGATCTGACAGCTTCCATGATGACAAACAAGATGCATACGAACCGTACCTCATTCTCAAATGCAATCAGAGACGGGGGATATGATAACTTTTATGATTATCTGGCCCATTACAGGATAGACGCTTTTTGCAAGAAGGCCGAATCGGAATATATCGTGAACATCCAGGATGCTTTTTTTGAAGTCGGCTACAAGGCCCGTACCACAGCCTTCAGCCAATTCAAGAAAATCAAAGGAATGTCGCCAAGCGAATATGTCAAACTAAAAAGCCCGAAATTGTAATGATCGAACAAATTATGCATTACAGGAACACCGGCGAGCTGAAATTTTGTTTTATCAGAACACAGCTTCCAACGCAAATATATTCCTTTGTGACAGTTCAACAATCAAATGATTATCAAGCGGAACAGTATTATAGGGATGAAATGACAAAACGATTAAAACAAATTGGATTATGGTTGTTACTTTGTCTAACCTGCATCGATCTGATTCATGCACAGGCGAAACCGGACACAACTCTCCGGTCTGGAACCGGAATACAGCCACGTTTCCAATTAAAAACGAATTTACTCTATCTGGCCGCCCTCATGCTGAACCTGGAAGGAGAATATTATATAGGGAAAAGTTTCTCAGTGAATATGGAAAGCCAGTTTGCCTGGTGGAGCATTCCCAAAAAACATGATTACTACCGGATCTTCACGTTGAGTCCGGAAATCCGGTACTGGATAAAGGCCCGGAGACCTTTACAAGGCCATTTTATCGGGGCTTTCGGAGGGATAGGACTCTACGACTTAATGGCCGGACCGCCACGAGGCTTGCAAGGTGAGTTGATTGCATACGGGTTGACCTACGGATTCTGTTTCCGGCTGACAAAAAGACTGAATATGGAAATAGCAGTCAGTGCCGGCTATGCGAGTACGACATACGACCAATATTATCCGGATGAAGGATGTTATGTGTATGAAATGACGAAACGGAAAACATACATTGGGCCTACCAAACTAAAGGTTTCACTCGTATGGCCTTTGACATACAGGTTTGCGAAAAAGAGAAGGAACAATGCGCGAAAAAAGAAGGTCGATATGGCTACTGATATTACTCTTGATACTGATGGGATGCGAACGAAACAAACTGTGTTATGATCACCCCCACGGAAATCTGAGTGTACTGATGGACTGGAGCCTCTTACCGCCGGGAATGAAAAAACCGGAGGGGGTCAGGATCACCTTCTACGACAAAGACACCGGAGAGGAACACACCTACTATCGGGATACGGAAGGAGGGAAAGTCTCGGTAAGGGACGGCCTTTTTGATTTAATAGTGTATAACAGCGATACGGAAATGATGGAGTTTAAAGGAACAGATAAGTTTGAGACAGCCGGGGCATATCTGCTCGACAGGGAAAGGACAGTTAGTACGAACTTCCCCAAAGGAAGCAAAGGCAACGGTGTCTATTACCTGCCGGGAGGTATAGCCAACGAACATACGCGTAACGAAACATTCGTCACACAGCCGGACGAACTGTTTGTCGCCTATTCGGGAGAAGTGGAAGTACTTCCGGAAGATGTCCAGCAACTGGACACGATTTATGTAGCTCCTGAAAACAAGGTGATGCGTATAAGATTCAGAGCACATGTCGAAGGGTTGAAATATGCCCGTCAGTGCAGGGCCTCCCTTTCGGGTGTAGCACGTTCGATCAGGTTAAGCACAGCAACGGCAGACAGCCGGCAACCGGCAACCTTGTTTTTCGATATGGACAAGCAAGACTCTACTTTATGCGTAAAGACAATGCGGGCATTCGGTATGGCCAGGTCGACCGGACAAACATCCGCATCACAACAGATACAACACATATTGGCTCTGGAGTTTATTTTGATAAACAACGAACTGAAGAACTTTGAGTTCGACGTGGAGCCTCAGATCGACTACTCCGCCATAGGCCCCGGAAAAGAGTTGCTGATCGAAGTGGACAACATAAAACTGCCCGAAGTAAAACCTTCCGGTGGCGGTGGAGGCTTCGATGCCAGTATGAACGAATGGGGGGATGTGATCGAAGTACCTATAGAAGGAAACATAACACCATAAAAACAATTAAGCAAGAAAAGAAACAGGAGAACCATGCATTTAGGGTAAAACGGATCGAAGAAGAGTAAGTCCATTACCAAAAGACTATTTAATGATTCAATTTTAACAACAAAAAAACAATTCAAGAAAATGAAAAGCATTTTTAAATTCGCTGTGCTGGGTGCGATAGTACTCACGAGCTGTACAAAAGACGAGATTGTTAACCAAAGTACTAATCTGGCCGTATCGTTTGACACATATGTTGCCAAGGCTACAAAAGCAGCTCCTATTACAGGGACTTCATTTGTTGCCGGTTCAACAATGGGTGTTTATGCCTATAATACAGAGGCTGCAGACTGGAGTGGAACCAATATAGACGCTATTGTTAAGAAGCCGCTTATTAACGAAAAAGTGACAAAAGAAGATAGTAAGTGGACATACACGAACACGGCTTACTACGTTAAAAATGAAAAAATCAGCTTTTTAGCATATGCTCCTTATATGGAGAGCGTCCAGTTTGCAGACGGGAAACTGGAGCACCAAGTTTCCACAGCCCTTTCCGATCAGAAAGACCTGATGATTGCTGTACCCGTAACAAATAAAACATGGGATGGAAATACGGCTACGACACCAGAGAAAATCACCTTTGCTTTCAAACACGCTCTCTCACAGGTGAAATTCAAAGCAAAGCTGAAAGAAGCCTATACAGACTATACTATTAAGGTCAACAGTATTACACTGAAAGCTATCCAAAACATAGGAAAAGTTTCTTTAACAGCTTCTGATATCAACTGGTCCGATCTTTCCGGAAGTCAAAACTACACGATGACATTCGCAACCAATACAATCAACAATACGGCTGCTACAGAGCTGACAGCCGAAGGAGGAAACGGCGACGTGTTTATGCTTTTACCCCAGACATTGTCAAATGTCACCTTTACATTCAACATCACGGCAACTCCGACTACAGAAGCTGCAAATGCAGGAAAAGTCGAAAAGACCAGAAACTTTGATGTAATCGTTTCAAGTGGGACTTGGGCTGCAAGTAATATCTATGCCTATACGGCTACATTAACAATGGACTTTGATGCCCCAGCCATTGAATTCGGCGAACCGACTATTACCGAATGGTCAGGTGAAACCGGAACAGAGATCAATAATGATCCGACACCTGCTCCTGAAGGATAAAACACTGGTCCATCCCGATGAGAGTTCATTTCATCGGGACAAACCGTACTTTCAGCGTCTCCTTCTGGCCGGCTTTCAGGTCGGCATCGAAAATGATGCGGACGGAGCCTGGATTCGGGGCGTCGTAGCTGTGTGACGGGACATTATCGATCACTGAGAAAGAAGCGGAAGAAGGACTGTCAAGAACCAAATGCAGTTTTTTCCCTTCTTTCGTCAGTTCCATCGTGTGGGCATCGAGCTGTTTCGGAGTGGCGGATGTCACCATCGTCCACCGGACAGAGGCCGGCTTACCGGCAGCTTGTACGCGATCCGTCACCTGCAAATATTGCTCCTTGATTAGGACCACCTCGCGGGTAGCTTTTTTCAGATCATCCCCGAACAGGGAGGTCATATCCAGGTTGGCCCCTAACTTAGCATCTTTCGTATAGGTTGCCAGGAAAGGGACCATTCCTTTTACCTGATGTTTCCCGCCGTTTACCGTCAGCGTGTTATGGGCAAAGTTGTTATAGCGGAACACATCCCAGCGCTGTCCGTCCTGATTGCTGTTCCAGAGGCGTACGTTCTCCTTCTCAAGCGAATAGTATTCCTGCATTCCCAGATCCTGTGCCCAGCGTACCCCCGAAGCCTCAAACACAAATGAGCCGGCATCCATGTGGGCATGGTTGGCAGAAGCCGTACCACCCTTGATCCCGACATAAAAACCTTCTCCTTCATTCCATCCGGTACGGATCAGGGCTACAGGCACTTTTCCATGTCCGATCCATATTTTAGATGCAGGCGGCGTAACCTCTTCCATGTTGAAACGCGATCCGTAGATCAGTATGATAGGCAGGAAACGTTCTTCCTCGGCCGTGAAATGAGTATCTCCACGTGTCAGGAATATCTTTTCGTTCCATAGCAAAGATGGATCGTTCAGCTTGGATGCATACCAGAACATTGCCGGAAAAGACTGGGTCGTCTCACGCGCATCGCTGAAATTGAAGGCGAGGCCGGTCGTACCTGCCATATACTGCATAAAACGGGCGGATGGCATAAATCCTTCGGCAACACTCAACCCGCCGTCCGAGCCGAGGGCCGACTCCAGCGCCGCGATCAGCATGGCGTTGAAGCTCGTACCGTATCCCCAGTAATTATATCCTTCCGGATAATTGCCGTCGGGAGCATACACCTTCATAGACAGGGGAACGGACGACATGGCCTGTTCGATAATCCCTGTCGCCTCCTTTGTATCCGATTCCAAAAGGGCAAGGGCGCCATACACCAGTCCGGTGTTGCAAACCTGGTTCCAGTTGTGTTCGGCTTTCAGGAACCAGTTATATTGTTCCTCGTTCGACGGAGCGAAACCTTTCTGAAGGATCGCTTCACGCGCCAGAGCCTTCGTTCCGGGCGACAACCGGTCATACAGCCAGTCGTAACCGATAGCAACCGCCATCGTCATCTCGCCTACATCCAGAAAGTGTGACGGGTTCCAATCGCTGAACGAGCAGACGGATACGATCTCCTGTTCGGCACGCAGCCGGTATTTGTCTTCACCCGTCATCCGGTACACAAACGAAAGGTCGAAAATACGCTTCAAGGCCTCCCGGGAGACAGCCAGCAGACGCCGTCCTTCTTTCTTATAAGTAAGTGTAGGTTTGATCATCAGCCGGTCGGCTTCCCCGACGATCTGGTTATATACGCGCTGCATTTCCGGATTTCCCGCCAGGCTTTTCCGTATATCCAGCTCCTCACCCTGTTTCATCAACAGGCGTGGATGGTTCTCTACACGGCTATAATCGAATGTCTGGGCGGCGAGGTGTGCCCCCACACAAAAAAACAAACAAATCACTATAAGAAGTCGTATTTTATTCATGGCCTTAAAATATTAGTTATGGACAAAGATAAAAATAAAATCATCATTTTGACATTTATACGATCATTTTGACATTTATACGATCGTTATGGTTTTACCGGTTCATACTTATGATTAGCCAAAACC
This sequence comes from uncultured Parabacteroides sp., assembly GCA_900552465.1. Lineage (GTDB taxonomy): Bacteria > Bacteroidota > Bacteroidia > Bacteroidales > Tannerellaceae > Parabacteroides. The sequence continues at coordinate 81,260 of URZO01000008.1, forward strand.
ATAACTATGAACCGCCCAAGCGGACGGGAAATACCAAGAGTGGAGGTATCACAGCCAATCTCCCAAAAAGAACCGATCTTTATGTTGCACGTTTGAAATATAAGACTTATCTTTGCCGAAATTTTGAAGATAGAGGTTCATGGTACAGAAAGCACATAAGGACAATCCTGCTTACTTTTCCGGTTACATGTCGGACAATGAAGCTCATTTCTTCATTTCTAAGGATTATCGTTTGGTGATATAAGATGCGTTAGTTATTTTTACTAACGCATTTTTTTTGCGCCTCATAATCTGACAAGGCGGTATAACATTCTATAAAATCAATAAATTAAACAACCCAAATTACTATGTCGAAAAGTGGTATCAAAAAGGTGATTGTTCTGGGCTCGGGTGCCCTGAAAATCGGACAGGCCGGCGAGTTTGACTACTCCGGTTCACAAGCATTGAAAGCGCTGAAGGAAGAAGGAATCAGCACAGTATTGCTCAATCCGAACATTGCAACTATTCAAACATCGGAAGGGGTGGCCGATAAGGTGTATTTCCTGCCTATCACTCCTTACTTTGTTGAAGAAGTTATCAAAAAAGAACAACCGGACGGTATCCTGCTGGCTTTCGGCGGACAGACTGCCCTGAACTGCGGAACTGAACTGTACACCAGCGGAACGCTGGCCAAATACGGAGTAAAAGTACTGGGTACTTCCGTAGAGGCCATTATGTACACGGAAGACCGCGACCTCTTTGTTAAGAAACTCGACGAGATAGAAGTAAAGACTCCTATCAGCCAGGCTTGCGAAAACCTGGAAGACGTAGTAAAGGCAGCCTACAAGATCGGTTTTCCGGTCATGATCCGTTCGGCTTATGCCTTGGGCGGCATGGGTAGCGGTATCTGTAAAGACGAAGCGGAACTGCGCACGCTTGCAGAAAGCGCTTTCGCCTACTCTCCGCAGGTATTGGTGGAAGAATCGCTGAAGGGCTGGAAGGAAATCGAGTTCGAAGTGATCCGTGACAAGAACGACCATTGCTTCACGGTGGTAAGCATGGAAAACGTCGATCCGCTGGGTGTGCATACCGGTGAAAGTATCGTGGTTGCTCCGACCTGCTCGCTGACCGAGAAGGAACTGGATCTGCTGAAAGAACTTTCGACGAAGACAATCCGCCACTTGGGTATCGTCGGCGAATGTAACATCCAATATGCTTTCAACTCCGATACATTCGACTATCGTGTGATCGAGGTGAACGCCCGTCTGAGCCGCTCTTCGGCACTGGCATCCAAGGCAAGCGGTTATCCGTTAGCGTTCGTAGCTGCCAAGTTGGCATTGGGTTACAGCCTTGACGAAATCGGCGAAATGGGTACACCGAACTCTGCCTATAAAGCTCCGGAAGTCGATTATATGATCGTGAAGATCCCGCGTTGGGACTTGACGAAGTTCGTAGGTGTCAGCCGCCAGATCGGTTCGAGCATGAAGTCGGTAGGCGAGATCATGTCGATCGGTAAGAGCTTCGAAGAGATCATGCAGAAGGGTCTGCGTATGATCGGACAGGGAATGCACGGTTTCGTGGGTAACAACGACATCACATTCGACAACCTGGACGACGCACTGGCCAACCCGACCGACCTGCGTATCTTCGCCGTTGCCAAGGCACTGGAAGAAGGTTACACGGTAGAACGCATCCACGAACTGTCCAAGATCACGATGTGGTTCCTGAACGGCTTGAAGAATATTGTGGACTATACGAAAGTATTGTCTTCCTATAATAAGATCGAAGACCTGCCCGAAGAGGTACTGAAAGAAGCGAAACGCCTGGGCTTCTCCGACTTCCAGATCGCCCGTTATGTGGAGCATCCGGAAGGCAATATGGAAAAAGAAAACATCCGCGTGCGCAACCTGCGTAAGAAGATGGGCATCCTGCCGAGCGTGAAACGTATCAACACGATCGCTTCCGAACATCCGGAACTGACCAACTACCTGTATATGACATACGACGGTAGCGAACACGACATCGCTTACTATCCAAACGACAAGAGCGTCGTTATCTTAGGTTCGGGTGCATACCGTATCGGTTCGTCCGTAGAGTTCGACTGGTGTTCGGTTAATGCGGCACAGACGGCTCGCAAGCTGGGTTACAAGTCCATCATGATCAACTATAACCCGGAAACGGTTTCAACGGACTACGACATGTGCGACCGCCTGTACTTCGACGAACTCTCGTTCGAACGCGTACTCGACGTGATGGACCTGGAACTTCCGAAAGGCGTAATCGTATCGGTTGGCGGCCAGATTCCGAACAACCTTGCCATGAAGCTGCACCGTCAGAACGTGCCTGTCCTGGGAACTTCCCCGCTGTCGATCGACCGTGCTGAAAACCGCCACAAGTTCTCCGCTATGCTCGATACGCTGGGTATCGACCAGCCGCGTTGGGCCGAGCTGACCAGCATGGAAGAGATCGACGCCTTCATCGAAAAAGTGGGCTTCCCGATCCTGATCCGTCCGTCTTATGTCTTGTCAGGTGCTGCCATGAACGTATGCCACAGCAAGGAACAGATGATTGAATTCCTGGATCTGGCAGCCAAGGTATCGAAAGAATATCCGGTTGTCGTTTCCGAATTCCTGCAGGGAGCGAAAGAAATCGAATTCGATGCGGTAGCCATGAATGGCGAAGTGGTCGAGTATGCGATCTCCGAACATATCGAGTTTGCCGGTGTTCACTCCGGTGACGCGACACTGGTATTCCCGGCCCAGAAGATTTACTTCGAGACAGCCCGCCGTATCAAGAAAGTCAGCAAGATGATCGCAAAAGAACTGAACATCAGCGGACCGTTCAACATCCAATTCCTGGCAAAGAACAACGATGTGAAGGTTATCGAATGTAACCTGCGTGCATCCCGCAGCTTCCCGTTCGTATCGAAGGTGCTGAAACGCAACTTTATCGAAACGGCAACCCGTATCATGCTGGATGCTCCATATACCAAACCGGACAAGAGCGCATTCGACATCGACTGGATCGGCGTCAAGGCATCTCAGTTCTCATTCGCCCGTCTGCACAAGGCTGACCCTGTATTGGGCGTGGATATGAGTTCTACCGGTGAAGTAGGTTGCATCGGCGACGACTTCGACGAAGCATTGCTTTCCGCTATGATGGCTGTCGGCAACAAGATCCCGCAAAAGAACGTACTCGTTTCTTCAGGAGCCGCTAAGAGCAAAGCCGAACTGCTGGAACCGTGCCACATGCTGGCAGCCAAAGGCTATCATATCTATGGTACGGACGGAACAGCTAAATTCCTGAACGAAAACGGCATCCCTGCAACTGCAGTCTGCTGGCCGGATGAACAGGGCGACCTGAACATCATGGACATGTTCAGCCAGCATGTGTTCGAACTGGTTGTAAACATCCCGAAGGATCACAGCAAGCGCGAACTGACCAATGGTTATAAGATCCGTCGTGCTGCGATCGATCACAACATCCCGTTGATCACCAACGCCCGTCTGGCAAGCGCCTTCATCGGAGCTTTCTGCAATATGGGAGAAAAAGACATCCAGATTAAGAGCTGGCAGGAATACAAATAATAGAGAATTTAACTATATTTGCCGCTGAAAAGCGGATACAAAGGGCTGTATGCGATCGTGCTTACAGCCCTTTTAATTCTCTACAAAATATAAAACTCGTTTAGACTGCAATGTATAGACTACTGAACATCCTTATTGTTATGCTGTTCACGGCTCATGCCGTGTGCGCTTCAGTAGCTATTCCCTATGTCTTTGTCAAGAACTATACGGTCGATGATTATAAGGCAAGCTGCCAGAACTGGGGCTTTTCGCTGACGCCTGACGGCATGCTGTATGCCGCCAATAACTCAGGGTTGCTCGCGTTCGACGGGAATACATGGAAACTGTATTCACTCCCCGGGCAGGAGGAGGTAACCGGCGTAACCTATTACAACGACACGATCTACACACGCAATACAACAATGTTGGGAGGCTGGACACGCGACACGAACGGCATCCTCCATTATCATCCGCTGGCTACCGTTCCGCCGGAAATCAGGTTCGATCCCCCGCCTGTCGATATACCTTTTACGTTACCGAAAGAAATCCAGGATGCGCATCCCAGTGCCTTCGCTACAAACGGGACATACTTCTTCATCGGTACCCTGACGCAAGGACTGTTTATCACCTCGCCCGACGGGATAATCCTCCAACATTTATCTTTGCAGAACCAGCTACAGGACAATATTGTCCGTTTTATCTGCGTACAGGATCCCCGGCAAATCTGGGTAGCTTTGGATAACGGATTGGCCCAAATCACCTTCGATCCTCCAATCGCGCTATTGGGAAAGAGAAGCTCGATCGGCAAACTGACCAACGCGGGTCTCGACGGAGAAGAACTGTATATCCAGACCAATCTTGGCTACTTCAAACGTCCGCTGATAGCGGGAAATGTATTTACCCCGATCGACGAAACCGAAGCGCGGCCCTATATCAAAACAGATATCTCCCCCACTCCCACGATCAAGCAGTTATTCCGCGATACGGAAGCATTAGGCATATTTTCAGAGGCCGAACATATTTATCCCGCAGGCGACGATCTTTACTGGCTCTCGGTCGGTAACGAAGCCGGGCTGTTTCATGTGGCAGACGGCATCGGGACATTGAAATGCCGCCTACTTTTCGACAACTACAACATGAACCTCGTCACACGAGGCAGGCGGATCATTCCTTTGAACGATTCGCTGGTATTGGTTTCCGCCATGCAAGGCGCTTTACTCATTAATCTCCGGGAATTGATCGGGAACAGCCTCAGCAATGCACCTCTCTCCGTTTCCGAACTGGAATATATCGACGCTTCGGGCGTACACCACCTGCCGGTCAATATGCAAAAGATATCCCTCCCGCATGACTTCCAGGAATTTAACGCCTGGATCGGTACTACAATATTTACCACCAACCACCAGATCAGCTATAAGATCGAAGGGGTGTCATCCGATTGGTCGGCCTGGCAACACGACGGCAAGATCACATTTTTGCAGCTACCGGAAGGACATTACCACCTGAAAGTGCGCAAGTATGTCATCAAAGGCCCGTACCCGGAACTAAGTCTGTCGATCGAAGTCCGCCCACCCTGGTACAACACGGTATGGGCATGGCTGCTCTATATTGCTTTAGTCTGGGCTGTCGTACAAACCGTACTCCGTTTTAACCTGAAAAACCTGCACAAGGAGGAACAGGAGAAAGCCGAAGCCGAACGCCAGGCCGAGCAACAGCAGATGCAGGAAATGAAGAACCGGATGCTCGAAGCTGAACTTCAGAATAAAAACTATGAACTGACATTGCAGACTACAGCCCTTGTCAAACGCAACCAGGCTGTCCAGAACTTACTGGAGGAGCTGGAGAAACAAAAAGAGGCGTTAGGCGAACGTTATCCGTACAAACTCTATGGCCGGATGAAAGCCCTGATGGAAGAAACGCTGAACGACCAGGCAGACTGGGTTCTGTTTGAAAGCTATTTCAACAGCGCACATCAAAACTTTATGGACCGCTTGCGCCAGCAATATGCAGACATCACGACCGGCGACCTCCGTATCTGTTGTCTGCTCCGGATGAACATGTCCACAAAGGAAATCGCGTCTCTTATGAATGTGTCCGTACGGGCGATAGAGCTCCGACGTTATCGTCTTAGAAAGCGTTTAGGCTTGGAAGGGGACACGAATCTCGTTGATTTTCTCATGAAATTCTAAAAGTATAATCTCAGAAACTTACATTCAATATTTAACTATATATCAAATAATTAGAAACAATAAGAAAGGCTATGAGAAAGTATTGTAGTAGTATTTCGTCCCTCACAAAAGACTTGCGCAAGTAGTGTTGTAGCCCTTTTTTGTACACGCTTGTATATTTATCTTTCCTTTGCAATCAAAATCTAATTTTTTAGACATGATGAAACACGAACTGGAAGATCAATTAAAGGCGTTTGAGAAAAAAGGTATCAGTCGCCGGCATTTTTTCAAACTTATGGCAGCAGCAGGTTTACTGACTGCAGCAAGTACACAAAAGGCAAAAGCATTCTCAAGCAATGCGAAAGGTAAAATCGTTATTATCGGTGGCGGCGCCGCCGGTATCAGTATGGCTGCCCGTTTGAAGAGCTGGTTGGACAAGCCGGATATAACCTTGATCGATCCCAGTGACCGTCAGTTTTATCAGCCGGGTTTTACCCTGATTGCCTCAGGCGTTTACCAGCCGAACGATGTCTGGAAAAAGCAGGAAGACTGCATGCCCAGCGATATCAAATGGATTAAAGATTCTGTTACCGCCGTCGATCCGGTATGGAACCAGGTGACAACTCAAAATAACGGAAAGATCGCCTACGACTTTCTGGTCCTGACTCCCGGAATCCAAACCAATTGGGAAAAGGTGGAAGGTATCACGCACGATACATTAGGACAAGGCAACGCACACAGCATTTACGACTTCGAAGGTGCACAGAAAACGTGGAAAGCAGTGCAGGAATTCTCCAAGACTGGCGGGCGCGGCATCTTTACAGACACTTATACGAAACATAAATGTGGAGGCGCTCCGAAAAAGATTTGTCTGTTGACAGAACATTATAACCGTAAGCAGGGAACACGCGATAAAGTGGATTTGAATTATTATACAGCAGCTAAAGAGTTATATGATATTCCTTATTACACGCCCCGCCTGCTGGAAATATATAAGGAACGCAATGTCCCTATCAATCTGAACGTACGTGTCAAAGGGGTGGATACATCCGCTAAACAGGTTCATTTCGAAAAGATAGAAACGGTAGGCGACCAGAAAGTCTACACACCGTTTGTTGAAGACTACGATTTCCTGCATTTCACACCGCCTATGTCGGCCCCCGATTTCGTAAAAGAAGCAGGGCTGGGCTGGACAGAAGGTAAACTGGCGGCCGACGGTTGGGTCATGGTGGATAAAGAGACACTGGTACACAAGACATATCCGAATATCGTTTCCCTCGGAGACGTTGCCGGAATCCCGACCAGTAAGACATCCGCTGCAGTCCGCAAGCAAGTGCCTATTGCAGCCAAGAACCTGATTTCGCTGATGGAAGGCAAAGAACCGGTAGAAAAGTACGACGGCTACGCAGCTTGCCCGATCGTAACAGACTATGGACACGTCTTGCTCTGCGAGTTCAACTACAAAAAAGAACAGGAAAGTTCATTCCCGTTCTCGATGATGAATCCGTCAAAAGAACTTTGGGCTGCATGGCTGCTGAAGGTTTACTTCCTGAAACCCATGTATTTCTATGGGATGTTGAACGGATGGGCTTGACAATTTAAAACAACTCCCTATCATAAAATGCCAAACTGAAAATCCCCCGACTCACTTGTAAGAGTCCGGGGGAATTTTGTTTCAAGCCTTTTCCTTTTTCCGGGTAACCTTATCAACCAAATAAACAATCGATTTATAAGATATGCCGCTATTCATTGTCAGGCCGATTTCGCATGTCCGGCTGTTACTGTATCCTTCAGTAGCACCTTCCAGACCGACAGGCAGCGTACGCAAGGCCGAAGCATTCAGTTCAGGATAGAAGAAACCGCGATCACCTGCCCATCCACAGCAAGTCACATCCATTGGAGAGACAACTTTGGCGGCACACATTCCGGCAAGCTTCTGCAACTTGGCTGTCACTCCCATTTTAGTCGTACTGCACGTGCTATGTACGGCAACCGTAACAGGCAAGGGTTCAAATTCCAACTTATCCAGCATAAAGTCATAGATAAATTCCACCGGTTCGTAAAGGCGCAAACGTTTATCCAATGTTTCACGCATATGAAGCAGACAAGGACTCATATCGCACAGGATCGGCAAAGCCCCATCATTGCTAATTTTCAACAAGACCTTATTCAGTTCATCTTCCTTCTGTCTGGCTTGTTCCCGGAAACCTTTGCTACTGAAAGCCATCCCACAGCACAAACGATGGATATTCTCCGGATAGCGAATACTGTATCCGGCTTTATGAAGCAGAGAAATTGTTTTTTCCGTTACGCCCGCCTTCTCTTCATAGTCAGCAGATGCTCCCATCGTCCGGGTAATGCAGGATGGAAAATAAACCATTTCCGGTTGTCCCGGAAACGGTGTTTCCGTAGTATAATCAAGTTTACGTGCACCGGACGGAGTATAACGCGTCCAAAGAGGGAAACGGTGTCCGCTCAACCGAAACAAACCGCGCGTCATTCCTTCCATCGCTCCATAACCGATTATCCGGCCTACACCATGCGCGAAAGAAAGCAGAGGACGTAAAGTGTTGGTAACCGAATCCATATCCTTTGCTATAAAAGAGGCGATCCGGTTAGCCGTCTTCCCATTCTCTTTCCAGCGCAATTCTTTGATTAACAAACCGGTATTGATACCGACCGGGCAAGCAGTTCCGCAAAGCCCATCTGTTGCACATGTTTCGTTCCCTTCATATTGAAACGCTTTTTTCAGTTCGGCATAGCGGGGAGAATCAGTCTCGCCTCTTTCAGCCATTGCAGACAAAGTACGATAAATAACAATCCGCTGACGAGGCGTGATTGTCAGATTACGTGCCGGACATTGTACCTCACAAAAGCCACATTCGATACAACGGTCGATCAGATCATTCGCCAGCGGCATTTTCTTGAGGTTCTTGATAAAGACCTGGGGGTCGTCATTGATCAGTACTCCGGGATTCAGTAAGTTCCGGGGGTCCAGTAATTTCTTGATATCTTTCATCAGCCGATAGATATCTTCTCCCCACTCCTGCCGCACAAATGGCGCCATATTGCGTCCCGTTCCATGCTCGGCCTTCAGGCTTCCGTCATGGCGGAGCACCGTATCGGTCAGTTCCTGCATAAAAGCGGCATATCCCTCCACTCCTTCCGGTCGGTTAATATCCGGGAAAATAGTAAAATGGACATTCCCGTCCAACAGATGTCCCCACATCACAGCATCCGGATAACGATGCCTGGCAAGTACTTCCCGTACATCCGTCAAGGCATCTCCCAAGACATCACCCCGGAAAGCAATATCTTCTATTATGGAAACCGTCCCCCGCGGCCTACCGGCAGCAGCAGAGGTGAACAATCCGCTTCGCACGCGCCAGTAAGTGGCATACAGCTCAGGATCGGTTGTAAAAGAAACCGGATAGAGTGTCTGTACATCCGACAACTTTTCTGCTATCTCAGCAAACTGTTTTTGCAAAGTTACCTCATCATCAGCCGACGTATCGATCAGGAGAGCGACCGCCCCGTCCGGTAAGGTCCGGAGTGTTTCAGGCATACCCGGCTCATTCTCGACAGCACGGAGAGCGTTCCGGTCCATCAGTTCAGCCGCCGAGACGCTGCATTGCCGAAGCGGAAGAATCGATTTACAGGCTTCACGGATAGAAGGAAAATAGAGCAGAGCAGACGCTTTCAGTTTCAAGTCCGGCACTGTCTCGAAAGTCACTTCGGAAATAAAACCGAGCGTACCTTCCGAGCCTACCATCAGGTGCTTCAATATGTCGACCGGATCATCATAATCGACCAATGAATTAACGCCATATCCACAGGTATTCTTCAGTTCATACTTATGCCGGATACGTGCCTCCATTGCCGGATGCTGTTTAATCCGCTCTTTGAGAGCGAGCAACCCATCCACCAGTTCAGAATGGCTTTCGATAAAGTTTTTGCGGCTCTCGGCGGAAGCCGTATCGAGCAAAGTTCCATCCGCCAGGATCAGCCGCATACTGCGAATGGTATGATAGGAGTTATAAGTTATGCCGTAACTGGACCCGCTGGCATTGTTCGCCACAATCCCCCCGATACGGGCCGACTTGATAGAAGCGGGACTCGGTCCCAACTTACGGCCGTAACGCTTCAGCAACCGGTTGGCAAAATCACCGGTCATCCCACAAGGGAAAGTCGCCAATCTTCCATCCCCCGGAATCGTAGCCTGTCCAAAATCAGGTCCTATCTCAACCAATACGGAATCCGTAATAGTCTGTCCCGACAAAGACGTTCCTCCAGCTTTAAAGGTCAGAGGTTTCCCGGTAACCCGGCATTCTGCCAGCACTTCCTGCACTTCCTCTTCACTATTTACAACCTCTACTCTCTCCGGAATCAGCCGATACAAACCGGCATCCGTCCCCTTTGCCAATGTCGTAAGCGCATCGGTGTACGATTTCCTTTTCATATATATATTATTAGATACACACAAAGATAATCTTGTTTTTCATTAAAAATCAATAATTCCCAGATAATGCTTTTTGTTTCAAAGTTGCAAAGCATATCCTTTTCTTTTTTTTGCATACTTTTGTCGAAAGATTTAAATTATGTAATATTTAAACGCTTTGAACAAGTACATCCGATAGCTATTGCATTAGTAAATTTATATTCAACAAAAATAGGGAACCATGGAACAAGATAAGGAAACCTCCTCTAATAGAGACAATGCATCTTTAGAGGAAGAGATATCTAAACTCATACAAGAGCAGCTCCTATTCACGGAAAGTATATACAACAGACTGCCTATAAGTATTGAGGTTTATGATGCCAACGGTATTTTACGCAGTATAAATGACCATGCGTTGCACATGTATGGAGTAGAGGACCGGAACACGGTTATTAACTTTGTCAATCTTTTCAAAAGTCCCTATGTAGATGAACAGCTAAAAGCCCGAATACAAAGCGGTAAAGAAATTGTCAGGCTCGAATTCGAATATGATTTCGAGCGGATAAAGAACAATGCATACTTTTCCACCAACAACCAGGACACGATGATTTATGATGTCCGGATAATCCCCATCCTAAACAAGAATGGAGTTGTCATCGGGCATATACTCTTATCCAATGATGTCACAGCCATAAAAGAAGTGGAATTCCATACGGAAGAGACTAAAAAGAACCTGGAGTTAGCCATGAATACGGCCAATATGTCTTCCTGGGTATATGATGTGCACAAAAAAATATTCGAGCCATTATACGGCGATACGGTAATAAGAAAGACAACGACAATAGCAGAACTTTTATTGATATTGCATCCCCAGGATCATCAACTGCTAATGCAAAGCCTTACGCAGCTAATCAACAAGGATGTCGAACAGAAGCAGGTAACAGTACGTTTTTACAACGAACAGGAACAGCAATACCGCTATTATGAAAGCATGATGCGATTATCCACCGAACATTGGGGAAAACTGCAGGTTGTCGGCACACAGCTGGATGTAACAGAGAAGGTACGAATGGCAAAAAAGACGCAGGATCTGATTACCAAGCGTGAACTGACCATGAAAGTCAGCAATATCGTCCATTGGGACTTTGACGTTAGCACCCAAAAGTTCACATCATACAATGATCCGGTAAACGATTATATGTCCGACAGGCTATTGCCCCTGTCGGAATACCTGAATGTCATACATCCGGAAGACCGTACTTCTTTTAGTGATGCAATAGCGCCTATGTTGGAAGGAAAAGACCTGACGGTCAATTTCACGTGCCGTATACAGACTAAATACGACAAGTCATGGCAATACTGCGACTTCATTGCGGTTCCTTTCGAGAAAGACGAGAACGGTAATATCACACATTTCACCGGCTTCTGGCAAAACATCCCGCAACTTCAGAAACTGAACAGAGAACAGAAAGAAATGATCAAGGAGCTGAAAGAACTGAAAGAAAAGGCAGAACTTTCCGATCGGCTTAAGTCAGCCTTCCTTGCCAACATGAGCCATGAGATACGTACTCCCCTAAATGCTATCGTCGGTTTTTCCGAACTGATGACATCATGTAGTGATCCGGAAGAGCAGGCCATGTACATAAACATTATAAAGTCTAACAATGAACTGTTACTAAGATTGATTAATGACATTCTCGATCTCTCAAAAATAGAGGCAGGAATAGTCGAACGCAAGTACGAGAAGTTTAATATGTCAAGTATTTCCGACGAGTTATTCACTTGCATCCAACCCAAAATAACAAATCCGGATATTGAATTTTATCTAAATAAGGCTGACACTAATTGCTGGGTCACACTGGATAAAAACCGTCTTATGCAAGTATGGATGAACTTCCTTACCAATGCAATCAAACACACGAAATCCGGGCATATTAAGATGGGATATTCCATAGAAAAAAACGGTATCCGGATATATGTCGAAGATACCGGTATCGGTATACCAAAAGAATCACACGACAAAGTATTTGCACGGTTCGAGAAGATTAACGACTTCGTGCAAGGGACAGGACTCGGGCTGGCCATTTCCAAAGCAATTGTCGAAAATGCCGGAGGCAAAATTGATTTTGATTCGACTCCCGGTGTTGGATCCACATTCTGGGCATGGGTACCTTGTGAGATCAATAGACAGGAAGAATAATCGCCTTTGATTATTCTTCCCGCATCTTATGATAATACCGGGGCGTATAGTCCGGTAACAGTTCCGGATGGAACACCCAGATCAGATCTTTCAATAGATAATCTGGATGTAAAGGAAACTCCTCATAATAAGGGACAAGACCTGTATTACAAGCATAAATCCGGCGATTCTTAAAAGCGCCAAAGTTCTCATAGGGCGCGTATTCGGAACGCAAATCACCGTAGGTCATATCTTTAGATTGGTTGTACTTTATCAACCATAGATCTGCATGGATAGCCCGGTCGAGCACCGTCTCGAAAGCTAACGGCGTACTTCCGGCACCGGGAAGATCAGTAAATACATAATCGGCTCCGGCGTCCTTATACAAATTGGCAACATAGCTTTCCCCGGAAGGCATGAACCAGGAAGAGCCGAATTTCTTTTCGGAAATAACGGTTGGGCGAGGCATATCGCCCGTCACCAGTTCCTTCAGGTCGAGATAGCTTTTCTCGGTAGCCCTGAAGATAGAATCCGCCTTCGCCTCCTTTCCGAACAACATTCCGTAGAAACGAATCCACTCAGTACGGCCCAACGGCTGTGATTCCATATAATCGGCTCCTTCAATAATAGGAATACCCAACTTCTCGACAGGCCCATAACCGCTGTTCTGGAAAGGGGAAACAAGGACAAGCTCCGCTCCTTTATCGATCATCAGCTCTACATTCGGCGCCGTCGCCTCTCCCATGTCGGCAATCCGTCCAACTTTCAAGCCTTCCTGAATAGAGGGCGTGTCCATATAACGAGGTTCACAGACACCGATGATCCGCCCGGTTTCTCCCAGCTGGTCGATAACCGCAGCATGTACGGATGTGTAAACCACTATATTCTGCACCGGTACCCGCACGACTGTCCCTTTCGGAAGATTCCCGGGAACAGGTTTCTCCCGGTCCACCAGCAAGTAACGCTGCAACAGGCGTGTACTGTCCCAAGGATCACGCACATCAACCGAGGTATAGTCGTTGAAATGATGAACGGTAAAGCCCTGAGCATAACGAATGGTGTCGGAGGAGAGAGATTCTTCCTGATGAGAACCCTGCCTCACGTTACAACTTAACGTGAGACAGAGCAATAAAAGATAAGAAGCAAAATACTTCATATTTATCGTTTTACAAATACAGCTTTAACCGGATTCAATCCGACTTCAAACTGGAATAACTTTTTACCGCTTGCATCAAATGCATAGACATCACCATTATTCGTATAATCGGAAGCTGTAACATAAATATAGCCAGCAGGGTCCGCCCCAATCTTATAAGGCTTGTCAATAGTTGTTCCGTCCGTGATAAAATTATCAGAAATAACCTTCTCGTTTATTGCATCATAAGAAATATATGAAACAACCTGGTTCCAGTTAGCATCATATTGCGAATAGATCATATAGAGCTTATCACCGGTAGAAGCCATCTCTGTCGCATTTGTTTCAGTAATAGTAGTTACTTCATCTGTTTTTGGATCAATACGCTGGAATGTATTAGGAATAGCGCCATAATCACCCATTGATACCAGATAAACATCACCTTGGCTGTCAGTCGTCAGGTTTACCGGATTTGTCACGACCTCAATCTTCTTCGTCTCTTCAAAAGAAGCCAGATCGACAACAGAGACAGTCTTGTCGTAACCTATCGGAGTGTTATAATCCAACCCACCGGAGTTCGCTACATACAATTTATTATTAGAAATGGCCAGTTGTTCCGGGTTACGGCCGACTTTAACTTTCGCTTCAATCTCTAAAGAAGCCGTATCCAGACGGGCCACATAGCCATCATACAAAGAGACATAGACCTTCCCCGCATCAGAAGTAAAGAAACGAGGCAGTAAAACGTCACCGCTCGACTTGATTTGCTTGATCGATTTTCCACTCAGATCCGTCACTTCAATCACATTAGAGCCATACACAGCAATATACATCTTCGAACCATATACGATCATATCATTGGCCGTATCGCCCAAACCTCTTTCGTTCACATTCATAAAGGTATCGGCTACCATTGTCATCGTATTCAAGCTAAAGAAAGAAAGTCCCGCATTGTTGCTACCCATCTTCCCACTATTCAGGAAATAAATACCCCCGTTGTCTACAGTTGGTTCCGGTTCTTCAGGCGTCGGATCAGACGGTTTAAGATCCACAATCTTTACACTCGCCAATGCCTCCGATTCACCTTGTGCGTTACAGGTAACCACAATGAGATAGGCATTCGGAACTGTACCGGCTTCAATCGGAAAACTATTCGTTCCGACCTCTACTTCTCCTAACTTTGTATCTCTGCCTTTGCCATCGGCTGAAAGATAAATGACATATTTCGTAATATTAGACACGTTTTCAGGCGCGGTCCATTTCAATGTTCCCCCAATAGCCCCTTCTGTCGGGTCCGTATCCATAAAAGTAACCCCTGTAACAACTTCGGTCGGAACAGTGGGCTGAACGTCTTCATCATCATCCTTACATCCTGTAAATGCAAACGACATCAGTGCACAAAGGACTGATATCAAAAGGAAATTAATCTTTTTCATACTGTTTCTATTTTATGTAATTAATATGTAATGCTTAAACTAAGCCTCCATGAGCGTCCGGGCATAGGATAATATTGGATAATATCATATGTTTTATCTGCCAGGTTCAGAATATCGCCTTGAATACGGAATGTACATTTCTTTAATGCAAAACTCCGGTTTACAGAAAGGCTATGTTCTATATACGAATCGATCCGATTCACATCTATATTCTGCGGAAGAGCATAACGGTCACCGGCAGCGACCAAGGTATATGCAATATTCACCCAAGGATTTTCCAGAGAAACAGATCCGGAACCCGAATGCCGGGGTGTATAAGGTATCTGGTCTTTATAATTCTTTGCCTCCGGGTCCGTGATGTCGATTGCGGACTGATAACTGTAAGTAGAGGACAACATCAATGATATTTCCCGCCATAAAGGAATATCCGCACTCAAATTCACATCCAGCCCCTTGATATCCACCTCTCCCATATTCATCATCTTCCAGATATACATATTGGGAATAGCGACAATCTTATCCTTAATCTTATTATAATAGCCGTCAACCGAAAGGCTCAACAGGCGGACCACCGAACCGATTTCTCCATTCCAGGTCAGCCCTACATTATATTGTGTAGCCTGTTCCGGCTTCAAGTTCGTATTTCCCATCCGCAAATAATACAGGTCCGTAAAGGTCGGGACACGGAATATATCTTTATAAGAAGCACGCACCCGGAAAGACTGTTCTGCGAAAGGACGCCAGGAAAGGCTGACTGCCGGAGACAGGCGCTTACGATCGGCCGGCCGGTCTCCATTCTTTACCTGGTCGGTGATATATGTTCCCAACAGGCTTGCCGTTGCCGTCAGTACCGGGCTTTTATACTGGGCGGCAAATGCCGTAAGCGAAGTCCATCGTTTCGGCGACGGGGCCTTGACGAAATTGTTTTCCAGCGTATTTCGTGCAATATCCGTATTTAAAGAGAAAGAGACATAGGGGAAAGGTGTATATAAAACTCCCACAGAACCGTAATACTCGTTTTGAGTATTCAAGTCTTCCTGCTTACCTCCGGAATATTTATTACTGATATCACGATATTTGCTAAACGAATAGTTGTATTTGGCATTGGCTTGGAATTTCAGACACTCCAGCCATTCATTCTCATAATGGAATTGTGTAAAGAAATTATTATCCCAAATCCGTTCGCGGGCATTACTGCTATAGAGAATAACCGATCCCGGAAGCCCACGTTCTGAGTCATAATAATAGATTTTCCCATTCAGCTTTCCGCCCCGCCCAAAATTTCCATATACGTTTCCTTCCAGGCGGAGAGACTGGATATCGCTGTTTTTACGAATTTCATCGGTGACTTCTTTGCCATTGACCAGAGTAAAAGGATAATCACCTTTTGCACTCAACCAGTCTGCATGTAGGCTCGCCGCCCAACGAGAGCCCATCTTTTGCTCATAACGGATTACCGGATTGAACAAACCAAAAGAACCGCCTTTGAGTTTCACATAAGCATTATACGGCTTATCCCGGAACAGAGGCGCCGCCGTCTTTATACTCAACGCCCCCGCCGACGCATACATCCGCGCCGTCTGGAAGATATCGTCCGCCTGCCCGATCGACAGGGAGATCAAAATGATTCAAATAAT
>URZO01000009.1 GCA_900552465.1 uncultured Parabacteroides sp.
TGCTGCCAATGCAAAGACGAAGATGGAGAACGGTTTCGACCTGACGGACTACGACAACCGTACGCTGGCTTTCGCGAAAGACTATTCAAGCAAATTGTTGGCAATCGACGTCAACCTCGACACGACCGAGATGCTCGACGTAGCTTGGAATCTGTTCGGCGAATACTTCCAGCCTGCCGAAGTGAATATCAAACAAGCGTTGGTAGACAAATACTGGAAAAAATAAATCCATGCCCATGAAAATGGAAATGCATGCCCAAGGAATTCAGTATGCATGGTTATGGAAATAATATAGATAATTATGGCAATAAAGTTTCAATATAATAAAACCTCCCTTCAGCAATTGGAAAAGCAGCTGAAGATGCGCGAGCGTTCCCTGCCGACGATCAAGAGCAAGGAAAGCGCACTGCGTATCGAAGTGAAGCGCACCAAGGATGAAGTGACGAAATTGGAACTTCAGCTGGAACAGGAGATACAGAGCTACGAAAACATGGTCGCTTTGTGGAACGAGTTCAATCCCGAACTGATCGCAGTCAAGGATGTTTCGCTCTCCACGAAGAAGATTGCCGGTGTGGTCGTCCCTGTATTGGACGAGATCCAATTCGAGATCGGCCGCTACAGCCTGTTCAATGCCCCTGCCTGGTTTACCGACGGTATCGAGCTGCTGAAGAAGCTGGCGCGTACCGGTATCGAAGCCGAGTTCTCGGGTATGAAGCTGGAGTTATTGGAGCATGCGCGGAAAAAGACCACTCAGAAGGTGAACCTTTTCGAGAAGGTACAGATTCCGGGCTATAAGGATGCGATCCGCAAAGTGAAACGATTCATGGAAGACGAAGAAAGTCTCTCCAAGTCGTCACAGAAGATCATGCGGGCTAATCAGGAAAAGCGTAAAGCAAAAGAAGAAATAGAGGAGGCTGGAGCATGATAGTAAAGATGAGTAAATATGCCTTTATGGTATATCATAGAGAATATGATGCATTCCTCGCGACTCTACGGGACCTGGGTGTCCTGCACGTGAAGGAGACGAATTCGATTCTGGACAATGCGGAACTGCAAGCCTTGCTGGCCGAACGTAAACGCGTCAACCAGGCAATCCGCTTCTGTAAGGCCCTGAACGAACAGTCGAAAGAGACTGTGTTGGCACCGGCTCGTGAGCTGCCGAAGAAAGACGGTCTCAAGCTGGTTGATAAGCTCGAAGAACTGCAGGAGCAGAAAGTACAGCTACAGGCAGCACGGGCTTCGCTGGAAAAGGATATCGCCTATATGGATATATGGGGCGAATTCAGTTATGCCAATATCAACCGCCTGAAGAGAGCGGGATATGACGTGACATTCTTCAGTTGCCCGACATCCAAATACGAACCGAAGTGGGGGGATGAGTACAACGCCTTTCTGGTGAACAACTTCCAGTCGGTGACCTATTTCGTGACTGTGACGAAGACCGGCACTCCGATCGAGATCGATGCCGAACGTCCGAAGATGCCAGACCGCGGATTGGCCAAGTTGCACGCAGCCTACGAGCAGCTGATGGAGAACTTCAAGTCTCTGGATGCCCGCACGAAGGAGTTTGCAGCCAAGCAATATAACACGCTTATCGAACTGGACAAAAACATCCAGAACGAATTCAACCTCTCTAACACATTGGTGCAGACCGGCCGCGAGGCAGGCGACAAGTTGATGATCTTGGAAGGATTTGTCCCGACCGAAGATGCTCCGGCAATGGAAGAAGCGCTTGAAAAAGACGGCTACTATTTCCAGCCGATGGCGATAGAAGAGGGGGATAAGGTGCCGATCAAACTAAAGAATAACAAGTTCAGCAAGCTATACGAACCGATCACGAAGATGTTCTCGCTTCCGAACTATACGGAGTTTGACCCGACACCGCTGTTTGCCCCGTTCTTCATGCTCTTCTTCGGGCTTTGTTTCGGAGACGGCGGATACGGGTTGCTGGTGATGCTGGTCTGTACGTTCCTCAAACGGAAGGTGAATCCGGATTTCAAGCCCTACCTGACTTTGTTCCAGTATCTCGGCCTTGCAGCCCTGATTGTCGGAACGTGTACGGGTTCATTCTTCGGTATCGCGTTGGCCGATGTTCCGGCGTTCTCGAAGATGAAAGATTATTTTGTGAGCAGTGACAACCTGATGACTTTCTCTATCGTCATCGGTCTGGTCCAGATTATCTTCGGTAAGACGGTGGCTGCCTTCAAGACGAAAGCGCAGAAGGGATTCAAATACAGCATTGCGCCCTTTGCATGGGTGCTGGTCATCACTTTCCTGGCATTAGCTTTCGGATTGCCGATGTTGAATATGCATCTGCCTGAAACGGTTCAGACCGTCTTTGTCGGTATTGCGGTTGTCGGCCTGGTTGTGGCCTACCTCTACAATTCGCCGGGTAAGAATATCTTTATGAATTTCGGGACAGGGCTTTGGAACACCTATAATATGGCTTCCGGGCTGTTGGGTGATACGCTGTCGTATATCCGTCTGTTCGCGATCGGTCTGACAGGTGCTATCCTGGGCGGCGTGTTCAACTCGCTGGCTGTGGATATGACGGAAGGTATGAACGTCGTGCTGCGTGCGGTCTGTATGCTGATTATCCTGCTGATAGGCCACTCGATCAACATCGGACTTTGTACGATCAGTTCGCTTGTCCACCCGTTGCGTCTTATCTTCGTAGAGTATTATAAGAATGCTGAGTTTGAAGGCGGTGGAAAAGAATATAAACCATTCAAGAAAGCATAACAAACAGGGAGTCGTTCCCGCTAAAAAGTAATTAAATAATAACAAAAGAATAAATTAAAACAATTATCATTATGGAACCAATTTTATTAGCTTACATTGGAATCGCGTTGATGACAGGTCTGACTTTCATCGGTAGTAGTTATGGTGTGACGATTGCGGGTAACGCCGTAGTCGGAGCAATGAAGAAGAATCCGGATGCATTAGGTACGTATATCGCCCTGAGTGCATTGCCTTCATCACAGGGTTTGTACGGATTTGTCGGTTACTTCATGATGCAGAAATTCCTGGTCGACAGCATTACGATGTTGAATGCGACAGCTATTTTCGGTGCAGGTCTGGTGTTAGGATTTGCCGGTTTGTTCTCTTCTATCCGTCAGGCGGAAGTTTGTGCAAACGGTATTGCCGGCGTAGGTGCAGGCCACAACGTGTTCGGTGCGACTATGGTTATGGCCGTATTCCCCGAATTGTATGCAATCCTCGCTTTGCTGGTTGTTATCCTGATCGGTGGAACTCTTCCGGTTTAAAAAAGCAGAATAAGTAAAAACATGAGGGTGTATTAAAGGCAGGATCTCATACCTGGCTTTTGATACATCCTCTTTTTATAAAAACACTCAACTTTTATAGATAAATGATGATTTGTCGGTCTGTTTATATCGACTGATGGTAACTCCTTCCCCTCTCGAGAGGGGGCAGGGGGTGTGTGAATTTTTTGATATGCAGAAGGATAACACACCCCTTATCCCCTCTCAAGAGGGGAAACAGATACTCCTGACTCTATATCACAAATACGATACACACCGCTAAATCATCATTTACCAGTTGAAAGCTGAATTAATAAAAACAACGTCGAATGAAAAAACATTTACTATTGATTATGCTTTGTGCGGGGATGCTGCACGGGGCAGGGGCACAGGCTCAGGATGCAGAACGTTTGCCGGGCTATGTGCAGGCGGAGCGCTTTACTAAAGAGAAACTGAACACAATGCTATTCTCTACCACGGTCGATCCGCACTGGTTCCAGAAAGGAAACTGTTTCTGGTACGAATATAAAACAAGTGAAGGGAAAGCCTGGTATGTTGTCGATCCGGTAGCAAAGACCAAACGGCCGCTGTTCGACCTCGACGACGTGGCAGCCCAAATTACGGAAATCGTGAAAGACCCTTTCACCGCCCAGCAACTGCCTATCCAGAAGCTGGAAGCGCAGGAAGACGGCCGCACCTTCACCTTCCACATCGTCTCTTCGCAGGATGCCAAGAAAGATACGACCGACAAGAAAGAACCGAAAAACAAGAAAGAGCTGTTCTTCTTCTCCTACGACTATCCGACACGCAAGCTGACCTGGCTCGAGGATAAGAAAAAGGAGACCGAATATCCCGACTGGGCCTCCCTCTCGCCCGACGGCAAGACGATTGTCTATGCCAAGGACCAGAATCTCTACCGCATGACCCGTGAAGACTACGAGAAACTGAAGAAGGACGATAAAGACAGCACCGTGACAGACTTCCAGCTCACCACCTTCGGCGTGAAGGATTTCGGTTTCGGACAACCTTACAGCCTGCTCAACACCGACACGCTCTGCAACGGCAAACGGAAAGGTGTCTGGGGCGTATGGTCGCCCGACTCCCGCTACTTTGCCATCACGGTAGAAGACGAGCGC
Organism: uncultured Parabacteroides sp.; assembly: GCA_900552465.1. GTDB lineage: Bacteria > Bacteroidota > Bacteroidia > Bacteroidales > Tannerellaceae > Parabacteroides. The sequence goes on from URZO01000009.1 coordinate 4,400, forward strand.
GAGGTGAAAGACCTGTGGGTGATCAACTCCATGGCATCGCCCCGTCCGACGCTGGAAACATACAAATATCAGATGCCCGGCGAGAAGGAAGCTCCCCAATATCATCTCTTCCTTTTCGACATGAACGACAACAGCCATAAGGAGATCCGCACCTCCGCCTTCAAGGACCAGACTTTGCGTGTGGCGCGCCGGCCCTGGTTGCAGAAAGACCGTGATCGCGAAGAGGTGGCAAGCGTATGGTTAGGCGACAACAACCGCTTCTTCGTCACCCGTTCGAGCCGCGACCTGCACCGCATCGACATCTGCTCTTATACGATCGGACAGGATTCGATCCGCCCGATTATCGAAGAACGGATGAACACCTATCAGGAAGTGCGTCCGCTGGCCGCCCTCGCTAATGGCAAGGAACTGATCCAATGGAGCGAACGCGACGGTTGGGCCCACCTCTACCTCTATGACGGCGAGGGCAACCTGAAGAACCGCATCACACGCGGTCCCTGGCACGTAGACCAGATCGTGAAGGTCGACGAGGCCAAACGCGTCGTCTACTTCCTGGCAAACGGAAAAGAGAAGGATGAGAATCCCTACTACGAACACCTCTATCGCGCTAATCTCGACGGAAGCGGCCTGCAAATGGTGACGCCCGGCGACTATTTCCACATCGCGAGCATGGACGACAATGCGGCGTTCGTTGTCAACAACTACTCGCGCGTCAACACCATCCCGCGTACGGACTTGATGGACGCAAGCGGCCGCAAACTGATGTCGCTCGAAGAAAGCGATTTCTCCCAGTTGCTGGCTGCCGGCTACCAGTTCCCCGAACCGTTCAAGGTGAAGGCGGCAGACGGCGTGACCGACCTCTACGGCGTGATGTATAAACCGTTCGACTTCGATTCGACACAGACGTACCCGATCATCGACTACGTTTACCCCGGTCCTCAGGTGGAAGCAACCGTTTATCCCTTCAGCCGCATGAGCGTCCGTACGGACCGTCTGGCACAGGCCGGATTCATCGTCGTTACTGTCGGTAACCGCGGCGGACATCCGAGCCGTTCGAAATGGTATCATAACTTTGGCTACGGCAACCTGCGCGACTACGGCCTGGCAGACCAGAAGGCGGCTATTATCCAGTTGGCAGACCGTTGCAAGTTTATCGACATCAACCGTGTCGGCATCCACGGCCATTCGGGTGGGGGCTTCATGTCTACCGCCGCTATCCTGCAATATCCGGACTTCTTCAAAGCTGCCGTTTCCTGTGCCGGTAACCACGACAACCGCATCTACAACCGTTGGTGGAGCGAGACGCACCACGGCGTGAAAGAGGTGGTCAGCGAGAAGGGCGATACGACCTTTGTCTACAACATCCGCACGAACGAAGAGATCGCCGGACAGCTGAAAGGCCATCTGATGCTCGTCCACGGCGACATCGACAACAACGTCCATCCGGGTAACACCCTCCGCGTAGTAGACGCCCTGATCCGTGCCGGTAAGCGCTTCGACATGCTCATGCTCCCGCAACAGCGTCACGGCTTCGGCGACATGGACGAATATTTCTACTGGCGCATGGTCGACTACTTCTCCCATAACCTACTGGGCGAACAGGAGACGTCGGTGGATATACCGAAAAGATAAAAATCAGAAGTAGAATCAAAAAGAAAGGGGACGGTCTTCGCAGATCATCCCCTTTTTTAATATTAACTTTATCATTGAAATGAAAAAAAAACGATCATGAATCAGACAATTCCCCGGGCCGTTCGCCATCGCCTTTTCCGGTGTTGTCTTTGTTGGCGGAGGCGATGCCTTTGCGTAGGTTGTAGGCGGCGCGCGTTTCGTCGATCAACTGGTTAAGCTGGGTGATGAAGAGCGTCGCTTCGTCCGAGGGATTTACAATGCTGTATGCAAAGATGGTGGTCGAGATATCATCATATTGCTGGCTGAGACGGTTGCGGATTTCTTTTGCCGTTCCGATCGCGTTAGCCGCCCGCTCGTTGGTCCTGTCGTTGGATAATTCGTCAAATTCGTCATTCACGTCACGCAACTCTTCGACGGTTTCTTCGAGATGGAGGAGCGTCACTTTCGGCTTGTTTTCCGGTTTGTCGAGGTCGTAGAGCATTCCCTTGATCTGAGCGGTTTCCTGCTGCAAGGGGATGTTTTGTATGCCGCGGTACGGTTTCAGGGTGTTATACAGGCTGATGGAGGCTTGTCCGTATGCCGGGTTCGGACTTTTGCGTCCGACGGAGACCGTATTGATGATGAACGAAACTAGCGGGTCGCGGCGTTTGTCGAGGTTAAGCAACAGAGCCGTGTTGTCGCTTGTGCGCGACTGGTTGATGACGTCTGTCAGGAGGAGCATGTCAGCGTTGAAAGCCGCCTTGTCTGCGTCGGTGATACCGACAAATTCGGATGTTGTCTCGCCTTCATTCAGGAGGCTAAGTTCGCCGGGGCGTTCTTCTCCCGCTTTGTTCGGGATCAGTTTGAAGAAACGTTCCATGAAGTTCTTGAACTCGGCATTGTTCAAATTGTAAAGGTCAAGAGTTTTTATCTTGATAATTTTGTGCATGATGTAAATGTATTAAATTGATTGTTTAGTTATAAACCGCGTATAAATGTAGGCCTTTATTTTGATAAACTTCGTTTGCATCCCGATATATTTGGAAATGTTGTTAGAAAACATCAAAAATGCGATCCGGGAGGCCGGACGAGGCTTCAAAAACTCTAAAAATGCGTTCCGGGGGTCCGGACGGGACTTTTAAAACTCTTGAAGTGTGATCCGGGGGGCCGGATGGCACTTTTAAAACTCTTGAAATGCGTTCCGGGGGTCCGGATTCCATTTTTAGAGTTTTTGAAGCCTCGTCCGGACCCCCGGAACGCATTTTCAGAGTTTTTCAGCTCTGTTGTCACTAAAGTTTTTAGTTCATAAACTAATTCAAATAGTTTGCAAACTAAATATTTTAGTTATATTTGTCCCGAAAAATAAAATATCATGAAACGACTGACTGCAAGAGAAGAAGAAATCATGGGCTATTTCTGGACGGAAGGCCCGCTGTTTGTGAAACAACTGCTCGAATTTTACGGCGAACCGAAGCCGCATTTCAATACCCTGTCGACCATTGTGCGCGGATTGGAGGAGAAAGGATTCCTGGCGCATAACACGTATGGCAATACCTACCAGTATTACGCCGCCGTGTCGGAAGCGGACTACAGCCGGGGCACGCTGAAGAACGTCATCGCCAAATATTTCAACAATTCCTATCTCGGCGTCATTTCCTCGCTGGTCCGGGAGGAGGAGATTTCGGTGGACGAGCTTCGGAAGCTGATCGACGATGTGGAGAAAGGTAACCAATAAAACAACGCACGTATGGGAACATTTTTAGTCTTTCTGTTGAAGTCGACTTGCTGCCTGGCGGCCTTCTATCTTTTTTACCGCCTGCTGCTGAGTCGCGACACGTTCCATCGGTTCAACCGCCTGGCGTTGTTGGGCGTGATTGTTTTTTCCGTTGCCATTCCCTTTATCCGGTTGGTGACGGACGAGCCGGTGGCTGTGCAGCGCACGGTGCTCGACATCGAGCAGCTGCTGTTGATGGCCGCTGCACCGGTGGAAGAGACTGCTACCGGGACGGGCGAGTTGCCTTTCTGGCTGACGGCCTTGTTTGCGGTTTATATTTCCGGCTGTGTGTTTTTCGCGGGGCGGTTCCTTTATTCCGTGGGACAGATTATAGGTCTGATCCGTTCGGGCGAGGTGACCGTTCTGGATGGCGGCGTGCGGCTTGTTGTGACCGACCGGCCGGTCAGCCCGTTCAGCTGGATGCGCTACATCGTCATCTCGCGCATCGACATGGAGGAGAGCGGGGCGGAGATCGTGACGCACGAACGGGCGCATATCGAGGCATGGCACTCGCTGGACATGTGGCTGGCAGGCGCCTGCGTCGTCCTGCACTGGTTCAATCCCGCCGCCTGGCTGCTGAAACAGGAGTTGCAGAACGTGCACGAGTTCGAGGCGGACGAGGCTGTCATCCTCCACGGCGTGGATACCCGGCATTATCAGTTGTTATTAATCAAAAAAGCGGTCGGCTCGCAGCGTTTCACCTCGATGGCCAACAGCTTTAACCACAGTAAACTTAAAAAACGAATTGCCATGATGCTAAAACAAAAATCAAATCCCTGGGCACGGCTGAAGTACCTCTACGTCCTGCCCCTTGCCGCTGTTGCGGTGGCGGCGTTTGCCCGTCCTGAAATCTCGCGCTCTTTGGAAAAGATCTCGGCGGTCAACGTCCCGGAATTTCTTCCTGTGACGGAGGCCGATCCTGTCATAGAGGCTGCTCCTGTTATCCCGCGTCAGGCGCGGGAAGAGTCAGTGCCGCAAGACACTGTCCGTGTGGTGGGCTATGGCGATATGCCGACAAATGTTGTAGTGGTAGACTCGCTGGTTCCCCGTCCGCTCTTTGTCATCGACGGTGTGGAGATGCCGGATTTTGATTCGAAGACGCTTGATCCGTCTTCGATCAGCAGCATTTCCGTTCTGAAAGATATGCAAAGCATTAAACTCTACGGAACAAAGGGGCAGCACGGCGTGATACTTGTAACGACGAAAAAGATATCTGATGCACGGCCTGAAAACGCACTTCACGGCACGATAGATAATATCCGGTTCCGTAGACTGGAAGGCGTCAAACTGCGTCCCGCCCCTGGTCCTGGCTCACATCCGGCGCCGGACCCGATTGTCCTTGTCGACGGCAAGGAGATCCCTTATGACAAGCTCGATGAAATTAATCCCGACAGGGTTAAGGTGATGTCTATTATAAAAGATGAATCAGTCTCGAAGAAATACGGTGATAAATATGCGGGCAGAGGTGTAATCGAAATAACCTTGAAGAAAGAATATGAATAAGAGTTATCTGTATCAGGCAGCCGTCATGGCTTGCCTTTTCCTGGGCGCTTGCAGCGGGGATAAAACGGAAGAAGGAAAGTTGGAGGTCATCCCTTTGGGAGCCGCTTTCGACCAACAAACCGAGTTGAAGACATCGGACTGTTTCAAGAAGATACGCTATGTCCCGTTGGAGACGACAGACAGCGTTCTCGTGGGGCAAGGGGCCTGGGCCGTCGTCCTGAACGACTGGATCGTGGTGACCTCCGGGCGTAATCTTTGCCAGTTGTTCGACAAACAGACCGGGCGGTTTATCCGCAGCATCGGCCATGTGGGCGAAGATCCCGAGGGCTATTCGACGGTGCATGGCGGGTGGCAGAATCCCGGTACCGACAAACTCTTTTTCCCCGGTTGGAACGGCAAGATGGTTGCCTACGGGGCGGATGGCCGTTTCGACCATATCTGGACGCCGCCGATTGCCGCTCCTGCATTTCCGGCGGTTGCTTCCTTCGATTATCTGGGGGCTGACCTTATCGCCGGCTATTATTCGGCTACCGACAGTGTGCCGGCGCGCCTCGCCCTGTTTCGTGGCGATGAGATTGTCAGTGACCGGTGGTTGCCGATAGACATGCAGGGCGAAAAGGCTGTTGCGCCGGAGGATATTGCCGCTATTTCCGTCCTCAGGGATGGGGGCGACGGGGTACTTATCATCAAATATAAGGACAACCGTTCTTCTATCACGTCGCTCGGCAACGCTTGCTTCTGGCATAACGATGGCGAACTTTATTTCAGGCAGGCGTTCAACGATACGATCTATCAGGTTTCGGCCGACAAGGAGTTGCGGCCGGTGCGTGTGCTGGACCCCGGTGCGCATGCCTGGACTTACAACGAGCGGTTCGACGACAAGAAAGATGCGATCTATCCGACGAAGTTCATGGAGAACGCGGACGTCATCCTGTTCCGCTTCATGACGAATGTCTATACCGACAAGGGTAAAACCTATAATGCCCTTTACCGGAAGGCGGACGGGACGGTGAAAGTATATCCTTTCGAAGAAAAGATCGCCGATGACCTGAACGGTTTCCTTTCCCTGCAACCGATCTCGATCTCTTCCGCCGGCGAATTTGCCGCCCTGCTCCCCTCCGAAGAGGTGGTCCAGTGGTTTGAGGACAATGCCGGCAAAGCCGATCTCCCCGCCGCAGTCTCTGTCCTGAAGAAAGTGGGCGAGGAGGATAATCCGGTGGTGGTTATTATGGAATAGAAGTGCGGTTTGGCCTTTATAATGCCGGCAGTATATGTTTCCAGATCAGGTTGATTTCCGCTTGCATGTCGTTGATGTTGGCGGTTGTTACGATGACGGCATCTTTTTCGGGTAATACGATAATGTATTGGCCTGCTGCGCCATCTGCCCGGAATCCGTTATGACGGCAACGCCACATCTGATAGCCGTATCCCTGTAACCAATCGCTGTCCTGGGGTTTCATTGTCAGATTTTCCGGCCGCATTCCGGCAGGCAAGGAGGCTATTTTGGAGGTTGTGGCTTCTTCGATCCAGGATTCCGGTAGCAATTGCTTGCCGTTCCATTTCCCTTTTTGCAGGAAGAGTTGCCCCATCTTTGCCAGGTCTTCGGTTTTAAGATACAGTCCCCAGCCTCCGCAATCGATGCCCTGCGGGCTTTCTTCCCAGGAAGCGCCTGTGATTCCCAATGGTTGGAAAAGGCGGGGAGTGAGGTAGTCGATCACTTTCTGTCCGGTCACTTTCTGGACGATGGCGGAAAGCATATAGGTACCGAGGCTGTTATATACAAAAAATGTACCGGGTTCATGTACGACAGGTATGGCCAGAAAGCCTTGAACCCAGTCTGTTCCTTCTTGTTTGCGAACCTGGCCGGTCGGATCGGCATCGTGCCCGCACGACATGGTAAGCAGGTGGCGGATCTCCATCTCTTTCAGATTCGGGCTGATTTCTGTCGGGAGTTTATCGGGAAAGAAGGAGATAACCTTATCGGTCACTTTCAGTTTCCCTTCGGCAACGGCGAAACCGATGGCTGTTGCCGTAAAGGTTTTACTGACGGAGTTTAAGACGTGCGGTTTGTTTTCGTCGCCTTCGCCCATCCATTTTGCAGCAATGACTTTGCCGTGTTGGAGAACCATGATGCTGTGCAGGTCCTGCTTGGAGTTTTCCACATCTTTCAGATAGTTATCCATTGCCTTCGCCATCGTCTTTGGGGTTGCTGCGCGGGGTAATTCCTGTGCGGTGCCTGTTTGTCCCGGAAAAGAAAGTATCGATGCATATACCATGCATCCGAAAATCAGTTTGCTTATCTTGTCTTTTTTCATAATGTATATATGTTTATTGTAAATGTTGCATTATGTCGTCTTTTCTGCATCCAAAGATAATAAAATCTGCGTATTATGGCAGAATAAATAAAAGTGTAATAAGGTTGATATCGATTCTTTAAGATACTTGAAGGATTTTAATGAACTTCCCGATAGGGAGATTTGATTTTTCTTTTGTCTTAATAAAAAAGAAGATGATATGTGCAGATGTTGGCTGATCCTTTTATTTCTTGTTCTGTATCCGGCAGTTCTCTTTGCCCAAAATACGTTACAGAAAGATTCGATTTGGGTGTCCGAGATGTTGGCAGGTAAAGATTCTATACGGATTAATCCGGAATACCTGAAGGCGATCGAGGAGGGGACGTTGATTAACACAGGACAACCTTTGGAATATGTTCCTTCGGAACTGCCTGTTTTGAAAGATTTCTCGGAATATATAAAAGCTGATACCCTCCGGCGGACGTTGGAACTGGATTCGATTCCTCCGACTGTCTTCTGGCTGTATCCAGTCGATGCAGCTGGTATGCATATCCGGGGAATCGTATATAAACCGCTTAAGTCGTTGGTCATACGCGATCGGATACGGTTTGGAAAGCTGCCTCTTTATGGAAAAGCAGGTGCTCAGAACCTCTTTCTGCCTGAAGTAAAGGATGGACAACGGCGAGGATCGGTAGGAGCAACGCTTACTGTCGATTTCTCAATGGAAGATCTGCTGCGTTCCGTCTTCTGGAAAAGCGAGCGGGATAAGAAGCGCAACAGAAAGCGTGATTTTACCTGGAAACATTATAATTCCTACCCTTGACTGATAATAGGGCTATCTTGAAAATCAATTGTCATAAATAGCAGGTATTCTGTCAATTTTGTAACTAAATCTTTGTCGATTACTTTTTATTTTTGCTTTCGTAATTCTTAAATCCGTTTATTATGAATATCTTGTCCAGCGTAAAAACAATTTCTATCCTGTTGGCTTGTTCCTGTTCTATGGCAGGCGTAGCGCAAATAGCCAATAACCCTTCTGTAAAACAGGTTAAAATATCCGGTTATGTCGGAACCCGCATAGATGATTGTATCGCACATCGTGTGAAAGCACAGGATGTGGATCATTTGGTCGAACCTTTCCGGCATCAGGATGAAAAGTCGCGTTGGCAGAGCGAGTTCTGGGGTAAATGGATACAAGGGGCAATCGCGTCTTACCGGTATAACCAGGATCCCGAACTGTATCAGATCATAAAGAATGCTGCGGAGTCTTTGATGGCAACCCAGTTGCCAAACGGATATATCGGTAACTATGCACCGGAATATCAGTTGCAGCAATGGGATGTATGGGGACGTAAATATACCTCTTTAGGTTTGATCGCCTGGTATGATCTTTCGGGCGATAAGAAGGCGTTGGATGCGGCCTGTAAAGTGGTCGACCATTTGATGACACAGGTTGGTCCCGGTAAAGTCGATATCGTCTCGACAGGAAATTATGTCGGCATGCCGAGTTCTTCCATTCTGGAACCGGTGATGTACTTGTATAACTGGACAAAAGAGGCGCGCTATCTCGATTTTGCCAAATATATTGTCGGACAATGGGAAACAGCCGGAGGTCCGCAGTTGATCAGCAAAGCTATCGCCGATATTCCCGTTGCCAACCGTTTCCCGCATCCTGAAACCTGGTTTTCGCGTGAAAACGGGCAGAAGGCTTACGAAATGATGTCCTGCTACGAAGGTTTGCTGGAACTATACAAAGTGACAGGCAATCCGCTCTATCTTTCCGTGGTGGAAAAAACAGTCGGGCATATTATCCGGGAAGAGATTAATGTCGCCGGCTCGGGCAGTGCCTTTGAGTGTTGGTACGGAGGAGAGGAGCGGCAGACGCAGCCTACCTACCATACGATGGAGACTTGTGTGACTTTCACCTGGATGCAGCTTTGTAACCGTTTATTGGGGGTTACGGGTAATTCTTTGTATGCCGATTATATGGAGACGGCCATTTATAATGCATTGATGGCTTCGTTGAAGGCGGATGCCTCCCAGATTGCAAAGTACAGCCCGCTGGAAGGTTGGCGCCATGAAGGAGAAGAACAGTGCGGGATGCATATTAATTGCTGTAATGCGAACGGGCCGCGTGCCTTTGCCATGATTCCGCAATTTGCTTATCAGGTTCAGGACGATTGTGTACATATCAATTTTTATGCTCCTTCTGAAGCCAACCTGGTTCTGGCCGGTAAGAAATCGGTCCAATTGAAGCAAATCACGGATTACCCGGCTACAGACCGGATCGATATAGAAGTCAATCCTGCTAAAGAAGCGGCTTTTACGATTGCTTTGCGTATTCCGGCATGGAGTAAGATGGCGGCGGTTTCTGTGAATGGACAGCCGGAAAGCGGTGTTCTGCAAGGGGCGTATCTGCCTCTCAACCGCAAATGGAAGAAGGGCGACCGGATAAGCATCGAGCTGGATCTGCGTGCCCGTCTGGTGGAGAAAAATCAGGCGCAGGCCATTGTCCGGGGCCCTGTCGTCCTGGCTCGCGATAGCCGTTTCGGGGATGGCTTTGTTGATGAAACGTCTATTATCGTCAGCAAAGACGGGTATGTCGAACTGACTCCTGTGGCAGCACCCGGCTTTGCCTGGTTGGCTTTTACGGCCCCGATGGTGTTGGGGACGGATCTTGAAAGTGATCGCGCCCCCAAACAGATTCATTTCTGCGATTTTGCATCAGCCGGTAATACCTGGGACAAGACACTGCGTTACCGGGTATGGCTGCCCAAGACGCTGAATGTGATGTATTCGCCTTATAAACCGTATAATCAATAAAAGAATATTCTGTTTTACAGATCCAGTTCTATCACATAGTCGATGTCTGCCGGTACTTCTGCCAGTTTCAGGACAACGCCTTGCTTGTCTTGCGTAAACTTGACAGGTGTCTTATCTTTGAACATGACTGCTTTCTTGATCTTTTGGTCTGTGATAGGCAGGAATAGGCCTTTGTCTTGCAGGTTCAGGATGTGGACATATAGTTTGTTGCCTTTCTGTGTCGTCACGCCCCAGTCGTGGGGTGGGACGATACCGCCACGAGTCCCGTAGATCGTTTCGCTGTATGTCTTCATCCATTCTCCCATTTCTTTCAAGCGTTCGATAGAAGTGGCAGGCAGTTCACCGTTGGGTTGCGGGCCGATGTTCATCAGCAGGTTCGCATTCATTCCGGCGGCTTTCACCAGATAATGGATCAGTGTCTTTGTCGATTTGTAATCCTGGTCGGTGATCTTATATCCCCACATGCCGTTCATCGTTTCGCAGGTTTCCAGCGGGAGCGGGCTGACTTTCTGTCCTGAAAGGCCGGCATTGTTTTCTCCGGGCAGGTCGCGTTCGAAGATCTGTATGTCTTCGCCGGGAAAAGGTGTCTGGTGGTGGTTGTTCCCGATCAGGCAGGCCGGTTGCAGTTTATGTATCATGGCATACTGTTCGGGCAGTTGCCAGTCGAAGCCCGGATTCTGATCCTGGTCCCACCAGCCGTCAAACCAGATGGCGCCTATCGGACCGTAGTTGGTCAGCAGTTCCGTCAGTTGGTTATTCATAAACTGGTAATAGGTTTTCCACTCTCCGTGTGTCGTGCGTCCTGTTCCATGGCCGGTTCGTCCGAGCGGGTAATAGTCATCCCGGTACCAGTCGATATGGGAATAGTAGAAATGGATTTTGATGCCTTGCTTATGGCATTCATCCGCCAGTTCCTTGACAATATCCCGTTTGAAAGGGGTTGCTTTCACTATGTTGTAGTCAGTGTATTTGCTATCGAACATCGAGAAACCGTCGTGATGGCGGGTTGTGAAACAAATATACTTGGCACCGGATGCCTTGATCGCTGCTACCCATTCGGCGGCATTGAATCTGGAAGGATAGAATCCTCCCGCTAATTTGGCATACTCTTTATAATTGAGGTTCTTGTTTGTCATAACCCATTCGCCGTCCGCCAGCATGCTGTAGATGCCGTAGTGGAGGAAAATACCGAATTTGTTATCCTGAAACTCTTTTCTTGCTTGTACGTTCTCCGGGGAGGGAACATACTCCTTTTGCGCCAGCGCCGGAAGGGTAAGGCCGGCAGCCAGCAATAAACTTAGCACTCTCTTTTTCATTATTTGATAAAATTTGTTTGGAGCAAAGCTATGAAAAAAAGAGTAAAGCTGCTTTATGCAAACTATTAAAATTACTTTTGATTATGAAGCGCTTGTACTTTGCAATTCCAGTATATAGGCGCGTCCCCGGTCGGTTGTGATTTTCAGGTTCGTGTTTTCTTCGATAAGAGGCCGGAGCCTGCGGATAAGGGTGTTTAGTGTCTCGTCTGCGTTGATCTTTCCCGGCCATAAAGTCTCGCAGATTTCAGTCCGCGCCAGGATATGTGTCGATGACAAATAGAACATCTCCATTAATGAATATTGCTGGGGAGTGAGTTTCAGTTTGTCTTTGTTCTCTTTATAGAAATAATTTTTGCTACAGGATAGGGTCAGGTTTCCGTATGAGATTTCACGTTCGTCGGTATTCTCTGCTGTTTCTTTTTCTTCTTTGCGATGGAGTTGGAAAAAGGCCGTTCCGCCAAAAACAATGGCCAACAGCAGAAAGATGACCGGCCATGTTTTATTCATCAGGTTGAGTGTTTCTAACGGCGAACAGTTTGCGTAACCCTGGAAAGAGATACCCAGGTTGTTTTGCGGCGAATCTTCTGCCGGAACCTGTGCCGACAGCCAGATGACCGTATCGCTTGCCAGATAATGGCCGGACAGCTCCTTGCCTGTAACCGGTTGCGGGTTAGTCGCCTCCTTTTTGTTCTTGACCTGGATAATCAGTCCTGTTTTCTCTTTTTTCAGTTCGGTGAAGCTGAGTGCTTCCGCAAATTCCTGGTTGTAGCTTTCGATGGATACCGGATTCCCGAATAAAGAGGATAAGTGCGAGTAGGTCCGGAGACTGTCCTGGCTCATCCACAGATGGGTGTTTTGCATGATGGTTTGTTGTAGGGCCTGGTTCAGATCGCTGATGATCGCCCGTTGCGTCTGGGTATAGTTGTGGAAGCCAAAGCTGAACGAGAGTGCCAGCATGACGATTGTGAATAAGAGGGATAAATTGGCTGTTAATCGTGTGTTCATCGTTTTTTCTGTATGCATCATTTAATAAAACTAACGTTCGAAGGTAAGGAATTATTATAGAAAGTGATGTCCTTAAATGTCCAAAATCGCCCGGAAAAGGCTGAATAACCGGATGTCATGGATTTGTCAGATAAATGTCAGGCAGTTGTATGGCTTTTATTTATGATGTCGCCTGGTGGAAGGTCTACTTTTGCCCCTGTTATTTAAAGTTGAAAAGATCAGATGAAAAAATTATTGTATTTATTTGTTGCCTGCCTCTTCATAACAGGAATAGCAGGACAGGAGAAAAAGAAATATGAATTGAAGGTGTTTGCTACCGATTCACTGAATATTCAGCCGTCGTTGCTCGATTCGCTTCCGGAGATCAGTGTTGTCGCTTCTAAACCGCTGGTAAAGGCAGAGGTGGATAAGACATCCTATAACGTGGCCGACGATCCGGACTCCAAAACGAATACGCTTCTCGAAATGCTTCGCAAGGTTCCGATGGTGACAGTCGATGGAGATGACAATGTGAAGGTCAACGGTAGCAGCAGTTTCCGTATCTATATGAATGGGAAGCCCTCGAATATCCTGTCCAACAACCCGAAAGAAGTCTTGCGCAGTATTCCCGCCGGAACGATTAAAAAGATCGAGGTGATAACCGATCCCGGGGCCAGGTATGACGCCGAAGGGGTAAGCGGTATATTGAATATTGTGACAAAGAATTCGGATTTCGAAGGCTATAATGCCAGTTTGCAGGCTTTGGTGATGAACCAGGTACGGATGTTTGGCGGCTATGGCACAATGAAATACGGGAAGTTATCGCTTTCGGCCAATTATTCTTTCAGTGACTACCGGATGAAGATGGAGTCGGATTATAACCGGTACCAGCCCAACACGCCGGAAGAATCTTATCTGCGGGTCTTATCGTCCACCAGAGAGAAAACTCCGGGACACTTCGGAGGACTGGAAGCCAGCTATGAAATCGATTCGTTGAATCTGGTGGCAGTCTCGGCTTCCTTGAATATTGCGCGAAACGATGTCACTTCCCATAGCCGCTATGATATGCAAGACTCTGGGACTCGTCCTGTCTATGCTTATAATCAGGTTTCAGACGAGCAGGAGAAATGGGGAAACAGTTCGGTTAAAGTCGACTTTCAGCATCTTTTCAAACGAAATAAGGAGGAGATGTTGACAGCTTCCTGGCAGTATGATTATATGCCGGATGACGTCACGCAGTATCTGGATATTACGGATAAAAAGGGAGATTCGCCCTCTCTTCAATACCTGCATGCCTTCAACCGCCAGGTCAACCAGGCCAATGGGCGGGAACACACGCTGCAACTGGATTATGTAAATCCTTTTAGTGATAAGCATCGTCTGGAAGGCGGTCTGAAATACATCCGCCGCAGCAACAGGAGCGAGGCGTTGTCCGAAAAGAAAAATCAGGTATCAGAGAGCTGGCTTCCTGCCGACTTTCAGCCGGAGATTGAATATGAGCACATACAGAATATTATGGCTGCTTATGCCGGTTATACGCTTTCCTATGGCAAATGGAGTATGAACAGCGGGTTGAGAATGGAACATTCCTGGCAGGATGTGAACTATAAACAGGGAAACGGCACGGACTTCGATTACCGGGCGACAAATTGGGTGCCTTCACTGTCAGCTTTGTATAAAATGGGTGACCGGCAGCAGTTGCGTCTTGCCTATAATATCCGTTTACGCCGGCCGGGAATCGGTTACCTGAATCCTTATGTGCTGATATCCGGAACCAGCATCAGGTATGGAAATCCGGAGCTGGTTGCCGAGAAGAACCACCGTGTTAATTTGTCGTACAGCTATTTCGGGTCGAAGCTGAATGTGCAGGCAACAGCGCTCTATTCCCGGGGAAACGGTACGATCAGTGCGTATCAGTTTCTCGACGAAGAAGGCGTGTTGAACAGGACGTATGCGAATCTGGAGAAATTCGATGCAGGCGCTCTTACATTATATATGGGATATAACCCGACTCCCAAGACATCCGTTTCTTTGAATGCAATCTTTCAATATCTCGATTATCATCCGGTGAAGAAGTATGAGGCGTATTTTTCGGAAGGCGGTAATTCCGGTTTCAGCGGATCTGTCTTTGCCAATATCAGCCAGAAGTTAGGAGCTGGCTGGCGGTTTGTCCTTTCGTCCGGTGTCATGCGTCCGGAGATCAGCATCGGGCGGGTGCCGGAAACCTATTATTTCTATAGCTGCTATCTGGGGAAAACGTTCCTGAACGACAAACTGACGATTGCCTTGCGCGGACAGGATTTTGCGGAATCTTACCATGTGGCGAGAAGCAAAGAGTCTTTTGCTGATTTTGAATCCCGGCAAAAGACAAAGAGGTTCGGACGGACATTCGGTATCATGCTAAGCTATAGTTTTGGTAATCTGAAAGAAAAAGTCCGGAAGGCGGCACGCACTATCGAGAATGATGACCTGGCTGGAAAGGATAAATAAAAAATCGTACCTTTGTGTCTTTAAATATGCAAGACACGTGGAAGAATATCTGAAACAATTGAATGAAAGTCAGCGCGAAGCGGTTGTCTATACGGATGGCCCTTCACTTGTGGTCGCAGGAGCGGGATCGGGAAAAACGCGCGTGCTGACTTATAAAATAGCCTATTTACTGCAACAGGGATTACCGCCCTGGAGCATTCTGGCACTTACATTTACCAATAAGGCGGCGCGCGAGATGAAAGAACGTATCGCTGCCTTGACGGACGAACAGACGGCGCGCCGGTTATGGATGGGGACGTTCCATTCCCTCTTCTCCCGTATTCTGAGGAATGAAGCGGAACATATCGGCTATCCGTCAAACTTTACCATTTACGATGCAACCGACTCCAAAAGCCTGCTCCGTTCCATCATGAAGGAAATGCAACTCGACGATAAGGTCTATCGGCCGGGAATGATACAAAGCCGTATCTCGAATGCGAAAAATGCACTTGTCACTTGGAAGGCATACGAACAGAATAAAGAGTTGGTGCAACATGACATGGATTCCAAAGTCCCCCTGTTGCGCGAGATATACAAACGCTATCAGAACCGCTGTCTGCAGGCCGGAGCAATGGATTTCGACGATTTGCTGTTGCAGACGAATATCCTGTTTCGTGATCATCCGGATGTGTTGGAGAAGTACAGGAACTTTTTCCGTTTCGTACTGGTCGACGAGTATCAGGATACGAACTTTGCCCAGCATCTGATCGTGCAACGTTTATGTGAAGAACATCGCCGCATCTGTGTCGTCGGGGATGACGCGCAGAGTATCTATTCGTTCCGCGGGGCGAATATCGATAATATCCTGCAGTTCAAGAACCAGTATCCGGGTTGCCGGATCTTCAAGTTGGAACGCAATTACCGCTCTACGCAGAATATAGTAAATGCAGCAAACAGCCTGATTCATAAGAATACGAAACAGATTCAGAAAACTGTTTATTCGGAAAAGGAGGAAGGCAACAAAGTCGCCGTTTTAGCCTCTTATTCCGATTATGAGGAAGGATATGCAGTCGCCGGTAAAATCAACGAGATGTGCGTGCGTAACTACAATTATTCCGATTTCGCTATCCTGTATCGCACCAATGCCCAGTCGCGTATCCTCGAAGAGGCGTTGCGTAAACGGGGAATCCCTTATAAGATATACGGCGGTCTGTCTTTCTACCAGCGTAAGGAGGTGAAGGACGTCATCTCTTATCTGCGCCTGATCATTAACCCGCACGATGAGGAAGCGTTTAAACGGGTCATAAACTATCCGGCGCGCGGGATAGGGGAGACGACCCTGGGCAAGCTGACAGCGGCTGCGACCGAACACAATGTCAGTCTGTGGGCTGTATTGAGTGATCCGGTCGGATATGCCTTGCAGATCAATAACGGTACGGCAAAGAAACTAAGCGATTTCCG
The DNA here is from genome assembly GCA_900552465.1 of uncultured Parabacteroides sp. Lineage (GTDB taxonomy): Bacteria > Bacteroidota > Bacteroidia > Bacteroidales > Tannerellaceae > Parabacteroides. The sequence continues at coordinate 20,635 of URZO01000009.1, forward strand.
GGAAATGATCGTTGGTTTTATCGAAAGGAACGATAAAATGTCGGCCGAAGAAATGGCCTCTGCGGTGGTCAAAGAGAGCGGTATTGTGAGCTCTTTGTTTCAGGACCGGTCGGTTGAAGGGATCAGCAAGCAGGAAAACTTGCAGGAACTGCTGAAAGGTATCGCCGAGTTCTGTGAGATACGACGTGAAGAAGGGGAGGAACATGTGTCGCTGTCCGATTTCTTGTCTGAAGTCTCTTTGTTGACGGATCAGGATAACGATAAAGACGAACAGGCAAACAAAGTGACGATGATGACGGTGCATGCCGCCAAGGGGTTGGAGTTCAGGAATGTTTTTGTTGTCGGTCTGGAAGAAGACCTGTTCCCGTCGGCTATGTCGAAAGACAATCCGAGGGCGATTGAGGAAGAACGCCGCCTCTTTTATGTCGCTATCACCCGTGCGGAAGAAAACTGCATGTTGACTTATGCCAAGAGCCGTTACCGGAATGGACAGAGTGCGATGTGCTCGCCGAGTCGTTTCTTAAAAGACATCGATGCCAAATATCTGCATACAGGGGCGGATTTTAAAACTACTGATTCGCCCACTATCCCTAAATGTTCCCGACGTCCGTCTGCTTTTGCATCTGCTTTCCAGCAACCGAAAGCTGTGGAAGAGGAAACGTATGTCTCTCCGGTTGCCCAAGCCGTGCAACGGCAATCGCGTCTGACAAAGGTGGAAACAGCTGCTGTAGCTTCTCCTTCTTCGACTCCGGCTTCCGATCTTTCGGGCTTGCATGTGGGAGCCAAAGTCCGGCATGATCGCTTTGGTGAAGGTGAAGTCATTGCAATAGAAGGGGACGGAGGCAATGCAAAAGCAACCGTTTCGTTTACCCATTTCGGCCAGAAACAACTGCTTTTGAAATTTGCCCGCCTGACCATATTAGAATAAATCAGGTAAAGGGAATACTTGTAACTTATTGCAACCGGTAGGTTATCGGAATGGTCAGTTTTACCCGGACAATGGTTCCGTTTTTCATCTTTCCAGGTGTCCATTTCGGCATGGAATTGACCACTCGTAACGATTCTTTATCCAGTGCAGGATATAAAGGTTGTTCTATTCTGGCATTTGTAATCTTTCCATCTTTTTCAATAACGAATGAGGTATTGACTATCCCTTGTTTCCCTAATCTTTGGGCTTCTACCGGATAGTTTATGTTTTTAGAAAGGTATTGTAATAAAGCTCCTTCTCCGCCAGGAAACTCCGGCGCAATATCGCATTCCTCATAGACCTTATTATTATCGGGAGGAAGCGGATCTGTTATTCCTCTTTCGGAAACAGTAGTTTCAGAAGCCGGCAACAGGATAACATCTGTGACATTTTCATTCAATACCCGTGCCATTGCGTCAATATTATTGAGCAACAACAGGCCGGCGGCCATTGGGATCAGTGCCAGATACTTTACTTTTCCGGCATTGTTTGTTCTTTTTTTGTTTAACATCGTGATTCTCTTTTTTAGTGGTAGGATACTGAAATTATTATATAAATTAGCTATAGCCTGATTGGGATGCTCCATTCCGATCAGGTGATACTGGTATTCTTTTTTGTTAAACCCGGAAAGTATAACCTGTTCATCTGCAATAAATTCATGGTTTATACTGATTCCTTTCTTTAACATCCAGGCAACCGGGTTAATCCAGCAAATGATACAGACGATCTCACTTATAAGCATGTCAGCCGAATGCCATTGTCGGACATGTGTGTGTTCGTGTATCAGAATGTCATCGAGCTTTTCCCCGCAATCTTGGGAAGACGGGATAAAGATCCATTTGAAGAAAGAGTAGGGACATTCCACTTCAGGGAAGAGGCAGATCCGGATGCCGTTTAATGTCACTTTCCGGCATTTCCGGTATAGTCGGCAGACTGTGAATAGTTCAGCCAGGCATCTGAATAGCAAAATGCTTATTCCTGCCAGCCAGATTGATTGCATAGCCATAAGCCCGGTCTCTTTCCAATCGATGGTCGCGGCGATTTCGTGATTGGGTATTGTTACGCTCTCTTTAGGCAGCAAAACAGAATAAATGTCGATTATATCCGCCACGCTTGTCTGGGTTGCCAACCAACTGCTTAAATCCGGTAGAGGATACAGGAATGCAATGATATAAATCGACAATAATACACCTCTGCGCAGCCGGAAGAATGTGTCTTTACGGAATAGGAGGTGATAGCAAATATATAAGAGCGCCAATGCTAAATTAACTTTCAGAAAATAAATGAGTACCGGAGTTATCATGCTGATTCCATTTGTGTTAATTATTCTTCTTTCTCGATCTGATCCATCAGGTCTTGCAGGTCGCTTTTGGACAGTTTGCGATCGTGTACAAAGAATGAAACCATTTCTTTGTAAGAACCGGTAAAATAATCGCGGACAACATTTGACATGAAGGTACGCTTGTAATCCGCCTCTTTCACCCGGGGAAAAAACTGTGTGATCGTTCCGAATTTCTTCGGAGTGACATATTTCTTCTTTTCCAGGTTGCGTACAACCGATGCCACGCTGGTATAGGGTGGGCGAGGTTCTGGCATTTCGTTCAGTATGTCACGGATGAAACACGGTCCCAGTTTCCAGATGTATAACATAATGCTTTCTTCCTGTGATGTCAGTCTTTCCATTTCCTTGTTGTTCTTTTTTTTTGAATTTCAGATTACTATCTTTTCGCAAATCTACTTTATTTTAGTAGATAAAGGTGTTTGTTTTGCGGTAATAATTGTTAATGAAGAGAAAAGAGGCTTTTGGGAGGCCGTTTGCCTTCTTGCTTCCGGTATTGTGGAGGATAAATGGAGAGAATATCCATTTTTAAATGTTAAAGCATACAATAACCCCTCTAAAAACGGCTGTTTTACAAAGTATTGATAATTAGCGTTATAGTATGTGTTAGATTATTAAAAAATATTACCCCTGCGGGAAATTTCATTTTTATGGGTATGAAAATCGATTTTCATGCCTGTGTATTTCGATTTAGACTAACGGGTATTTTGGAAAAAAGCACAATAAGGAGGAAGGAGGCAATAAGCCCTTCTCTTGTTTTTCGCTTTTTATTATGTACCTTTGCCCGACAGAATCAAAGAAAAATATTTACCGGATGATAGACTTCAATAGGATACCATCTCCTTGTTATGTGATGGAAGAAGAGTTGCTCCGCCGTAATTTGTCACTGATTAAGAGCGTGAAGGAGAGGGCGGGGGTTGATATAATCCTGGCTTTTAAGGCATTTGCTATGTGGAAAGCCTTTCCGATTGTGCGTGAATATATTCCCTATTCGACAGCCAGTTCTATCTATGAAGCTCAGTTGGCATTTGAAGAAATGGGCAGCCGGGCGCATACCTATTCGCCGGCTTATACGGAAGCCGATTTTCCCGCGATCTTGAAATACAGCAGCCATGTGACGTTTAATTCGCTTACGCAGTTCCGGCGGTTTTATCCGATGGTGCAGGCAAACGGGAACAAGGTGTCGTGCGGCTTGCGGATCAATCCCGAATATTCGGATGTGGAAACGGATTTGTATAACCCCTGTGCTCCGGGCTCGCGGATGGGCGTGATCAGTGATTTGCTGGGTGACGAACTGCCGGAAGGTATCGAAGGATTGCATTTCCATACCCTGTGCGAATCGTCTTCCTATGACCTGGAAAAGACATTGGGAGAGGTGGAGAAGCGTTTCGGCCGTTTCTTGCCGCATATCAAATGGTTGAATATGGGAGGCGGACACCTGATGACGCGGAAAGATTATGACACGGAGCATCTGATCGGTCTTTTGCAGTCGTTTAAAGCCCGGTATCCGAACCTCGATATCATCATGGAGCCGGGAAGCGCATTTGCCTGGCAAACCGGTTTTCTGTTGACGACTGTCGTGGATATTGTAGAGAATCATGGTATCAAGACGGCTATTATCGATGCATCGTTTACCTGCCACATGCCGGATTGCCTGGAAATGCCTTATAAGCCTGCCATCCGCGGAGCCAGTGAGCCGGTAGAAGGGAAACCGACCTATCGTATCGGAGGTAACAGTTGCCTGAGCGGTGACTATATGGGCGACTGGTCTTTCGAACAGCCCTTGAAAGTTGGTGATAAATTGATATTCGAAGATATGATTCACTATACCATTGTCAAAACGTCGATGTTCAACGGAATCCCGCATCCGTCCCTGGCCTTATGGAGCAAGGATGATGCGCTTGTTATGTATCGCCGGTTTGGCTACGAAGACTACAAAAACCGGATGAGTTAAGGAATTGTCGGTTGTTTATTGTCAATTCTCAATTATTTAGTAATTTAGCGCACTCGTTTCAAATTAGGAATAAATTAAGCAGTAAGATATGGGCATTTTTAACTTTTTCAGTAAGGAAAAAAAAGAAACTCTGGATAAAGGGTTATCAAAGACGAAAGAAAATGTATTTTCCAAGATTACCAGAGCCATCGCCGGTAAGAGTAAGGTGGATGACGAAGTGCTGGACAATTTGGAAGAGGTTTTGATCACGTCCGATGTCGGCGTAGATACTACACTGAAAATCATTTCCCGTATCGAAGACCGTGTGTCGAGAGATAAGTATGTGACAACTGCCGAGCTGACTGCTATCCTGCGTGAAGAAATTGCCGCCCTGCTGACTGAAAATCATACGGAAGACCTGGAGTCATTTACGGTTCCGGAAGATAAGAAACCGTATGTCATCATGGTCGTTGGCGTAAACGGTGTAGGCAAAACCACTACGATCGGCAAGCTGGCTTATCAGTTCAAGAAAGCCGGAAAGAATGTTTACCTCGGAGCGGCTGATACATTCCGTGCGGCAGCCGTCGAGCAATTGGTGATTTGGAGCGAACGGGTAGGAGTGCCTATCGTGAAACAGAAAATGGGATCGGACCCGGCTTCTGTGGCATTCGATACGCTGAGCTCTGCGAAGGCGAATGGTGCTGATGTTGTCATTATCGACACAGCCGGCCGTTTGCATAACAAGATCAACCTGATGAACGAGCTGACCAAGATCAAGAACGTGATGAAAAAAGTGATTCCGGATGCTCCCCACGAAGTATTGTTGGTGCTGGACGGCTCTACCGGACAGAATGCGTTTGAGCAGGCCAAGCAGTTTACGGCGGCAACTGAAGTGAATGCTTTGGCTGTTACCAAGTTGGACGGGACTGCCAAAGGCGGTGTCGTGATCGGTATTTCAGATCATTTCCGCATCCCAGTTAAATACATCGGTTTGGGCGAAGGCATAGAAGACTTGCAGGTATTCAACAGGAAAGAATTTGTAAACTCCCTCTTCGGAGAATAAATATGCGAAAAAATAAAGTCGATATCATAACACTGGGTTGTTCGAAAAACCTTGTGGATTCAGAGCAACTTATGCGTCAATTCGTGGCAAACGGTTATACCGTCGAACACGATCCTCATAAAATTAACGGTGAAATCGTAGTCGTAAACACTTGCGGCTTTATCGGCGACGCGCAGGAAGAGTCGATCGATATGATCCTTGACCTGGGCGAAGCGAAGAAGAAAGGAAAGATCGGTAAACTCTTCGTGATGGGATGCCTGTCCGAACGCTTCCAGAAAGACCTGGAAGACGAACTCCCGGAGGTCGATCATTTCTACGGGAAGTTTAACTGGAAAGAACTGTTGAACGATCTGGGTAAATCCTATCATCGCGAACTGGCTTCCGACCGTGTGCTGACAACGCCCCGGCATTATGCCTATCTGAAGATTGCGGAAGGATGTAACCGTACCTGTTCCTATTGTGCTATTCCGATCAGTACGGGACATTATCAGTCCATTCCGATGGAAGATATCGAGCGGGAAGTCCGCTTGTTGGTGGAGCAGGGTGTGAAAGAGTTCCAGGTGATTGCGCAGGATCTGACTTATTACGGTCTTGACCTGTATAAACGTTATGCGCTGCCCGAATTGATAGAACGTATCTCCGATATTCCGGGTGTGGAATGGATTCGCCTGCATTACGGCTATCCTTCCCATTTTCCATACGACTTACTGCAGGTTATGCGTGAACGCGATAATGTCTGCAAATATATGGACATCGCGTTGCAGCATATCAGCGATCCGATGCTTGCAAAAATGCGACGGAACATCACGAAAGAAGAAACCTATGCGTTGATACGGCGGATGCGTGAGGAAGTTCCCGGTATCCATTTACGGACGACCTTGATGGTGGGCCATCCGGGTGAAACTGAGCAGGATTTTGAAGAGCTGGTAGCCTTTGTGAAAGATGTCCGCTTCGAGCGTATGGGAGCTTTTGCCTATAGCCACGAAGAAGGAACCTATTCCTTTAAGCATTATGCCGATGATATCGATCCGGAGGTCAAACAAGATCGTCTGGATTATTTGATGCGTATTCAGGAAGGTATTTCGGCAGATATAAATGCATCCAAGATCGGAAAAGTGTTTAAAGTCATAATCGACCGTGAAGAAGAGGATTTTTATGTAGGCCGTACGGAATTCGATTCGCCGGAGGTCGATCCTGAGATTCTTGTTACCAAAGAAAAGGTGCTGACTCCCGGACAATTCTATAACGTACAAATAGAAGACGCTCAAGCCTTTGATTTGTACGGAAAAGTGCTTTAATATGATATAAAAACTGCAAAGAAGTTTGCCGGTTTACGAAAAAATAACTAATATAGCTGCATAATCTATTAATGGATGCGGATATGAAGAATAAGGAACTGATTACCGAACTTGCCTCTCGTATGGGATGGACTGCACAGGAAGTTACCGATACACTTTCTGTTTTAAGTTCTGTAGTCAGTTCCCGTTTAGTAGATAACGACATTGTTTACCTGCAAGGATTCGGCCAGTTTGAAGTGAAAAAGAAAGCGGAACGTATCTCTGTCAATCCTGCGAACGGTAAGCGTTATCTGGTTCCTCCCAAACTTGTCCCGGTATTCAAGCCGGGAACGACAGTAAAGAATAAACTTAAAGAATTGAGTGGACATGAATAACCGGCTGACAATACAGGATTTGGCTGGTTTGTTAGCCGAATATACAGGGAAGGACAAGAACAGTACCGAACGCTTTCTGAGAGAATTTATAGCAGTTGTTTCGGAAGGCGTCTATGTCGATAAGATAGTGAAGGTGAAAGGACTCGGTACGTTTAAAATCATACCTGTAGAGAAACGTGAAAGCATCCATGTAAATACGGGTGAGCGTTTTGTGATTCCGGAACATTATAAGTTTTCTTTCCTTCCGGATAAGGATTTGCGTGAACTTGTCAACAAACCTTTTTCTTTCTTTGAGACAACTGAATTGGATGAGAATATCGATTTTTCCGATATGGACGTGAGTGCAGACGGACCGGAAGAAAAGGAGGCGGAAGACGAATCGGTGGAAGAGGTGGTACCCGAAGAAGAACGTTTGCCACAGGAAAAAGATGTTTCGCAGGATCCTGTCCCTGTCGAGCAACCTGATAGCTCTCTTGAGGAACCGGCTGCCCCGTTCCTGCACTCGATGCGGGATCGCGAGAAAACAGACGATGCGGATGACAGGAAGCCACTTTGCGATCCTGCGTCAGGCGCGGGTAAGTCCCGTACAAAACGGAATGTGGCAATCTGCGTATTTGTACTCTTTTTGATTGCCTTTAATGTCTGTCTTTATCTGAATCGGAGCCATTTCTTCGAAGGTAAAAAGGAAACTCCTGTTTTAAAAAACGATACCGTTTCTTCAAAAGAAGATAAATCATGGATGCTCAAACCGGAAGAGGTTAAAAAGCGCATGGGTGTTGCTCAGGCGGATTCTGTGCGACAAGATACGACTCAGGTCACAACTCAAACGACCGAAGCAAAGCCGGAAGTACCTTCACCTAAAGTAATCGCCCGTGTCAAAATAGAGCCGGGCAGCCGCCTGACCCTTATCTCACTGGATTATTACGGCAGTAAGGTATTCTGGGTCTATCTATATGAATATAATAAAGCTGTTATCAAAGACCCGAACAATGTACCTATCGGCACTGTTATCGAAGTACCTGCTCCGGAGCTATATGGCATTAATCGCCGTGACCGTGCTTCCGTAGAGAAAGCTGCGGCCCGCCAGACGGAGATTCTGAGCGGTCAACTGTAATAAAAACGCTCCCGTTTAAGTAAAATAAAACAAAATACTTCCGAGCAGGTTAGTATTATTTAACTGCGAAAGTGTAGAATACGAATTTAACATTTCTAATTTTGTGCATCTCAAAAAAAGCAAGTAAAAATAGTAACAATATAATTGAAGAAAATCTATGAGTCAGACAGTAGACATTCGTGAGTTGAACGAGCGGATCGAAAGTAAAAGTTCGTTTGTGAACATGATTACGATGGGAATGGACCAGGTAATTGTTGGACAGAAACATTTGGTGGAATCATTATTGATCGGTCTGCTTTCAGATGGTCATATCCTGCTGGAAGGTGTGCCGGGGTTGGCAAAAACTTTGGCCATTAAAACACTGGCGTCATTGATCGATGCGAAATACAGCCGTATCCAGTTCACGCCGGACTTGTTGCCGGCCGACGTTATCGGTACTATGATTTATAGTCAGAAAAGCGAAGAATTTATGGTTAAACAAGGACCGGTCTTCGCTAATTTTGTATTGGCGGATGAAATCAACCGTGCACCGGCAAAGGTCCAGAGTGCACTTCTGGAAGCGATGCAGGAACGCCAGGTGACGATTAGCGAGAATACCTATAAGCTGCCGGAACCCTTCCTGGTAATGGCTACCCAGAACCCGATCGAGCAGGAAGGTACTTATCCGCTGCCAGAAGCACAGGTAGACCGTTTCATGCTGAAGGTTATCATCAACTATCCGAAAAAAGAAGAAGAAAAACTGATCATCCGTCAGAATATCTCAGGAGTGAAACCGGACATCAAACCAATCCTGAGCAAAGAGGAAATTCTGGAAGCCCGCAAGGTTGTCCGCGAAGTCTATCTGGACGAAAAGATCGAGCGTTATATCGTAGACATCGTCTTTGCAACCCGTTTCCCGCAGGAACACGGCCTGGCAAACCTGGCTAATATGATCTCGTTCGGCGCTTCTCCCCGTGCCTCTATCAACCTGGCGTTGGCAGCCCGCGCATACGCGTTCATCAAACGCAGAGGCTACGTGATCCCTGAAGATATCCGTGCCGTATGCCACGACGTTATGCGCCACCGTATCGGCCTGAGTTACGAGGCGGAAGCAAACAATCTGACATCGGAAGAGGTGATCAGTGAAATTCTGAACAAGGTTGAAGTACCTTAATAATTGAAAATGGAAAATGGAGAATTGAAAATTAAAGGGACTGACTCTTTGAAACTACATTCTTCGTTAATTTGAAATTTTCAACTTTCAATTATCAATTTTCAATTATCAAGATGGAAACAAGTGAACTATTAAAGAAAGTTCGACGGATTGAGATAAAGACTCGTGGCCTGTCCCGCAATATCTTTGCCGGGCAATACCATTCTGCGTTTAAAGGACGCGGTATGGCGTTCAGCGAAGTGCGCGAGTACCAATACGGAGACGATATCCGCGATATCGACTGGAACGTGACGGCACGTTATGTCCGCCCATACGTGAAGGTGTTCGAAGAAGAGCGCGAACTGACGGTGATGTTGCTGATCGACGTGTCGGGCAGTAGGGATTTTGGTTCCGTGAATGTAATGAAGAAAGAGATCATTACGGAGATTGCCGCTACGCTTGCCTTTTCGGCTATCCAGAACAACGATAAAATCGGTGTGGTGTTTTTCTCCGACAAGATAGAAAAGTTTATTCCTCCCCAGAAGGGAAAGAAACATATCTTGTATATCATTCGCGAACTGATCGACTTTCATCCGGAAGAGAAGCAGACCAATATCGCTCAGGCGCTGAAATATCTGACCAACGCGATCAAGAAACGCTGTACGGCTTTCCTGATCTCCGACTTTATCGACAAGGACGGGTTCAAGGATGCACTGACGATCGCCAACCGTAAACATGACGTCGTTGCCATTCAGGTGTATGACCGCCGTGAGACGGAACTTCCGTCTGTCGGGCTGATGAAGATCAAAGATGCCGAAACCGGACGGGAACGATGGATAGACAGTTCTTCCGCCCATGTGCGTACGGCCTACAAGGAATGGTGGGACCGCCGGCAGGCTGTGATGAGCGATTCGTTCAAGAAGTGCCGGGTCGATTCGGTCTCTATCCGTACCGAAGATGATTATGTGAAAGCATTAATTGCTCTTTTTGATAAACGTAATTAAAGCAAACAAATGAAATTAATAAAGAAAAGCATTCTGTTACTTGCCCTGTCCGGTGCGTTCCTCTCCGGCGGGAAGGCGTATGCACAGCAGACACTGGTAGACGTGAAAGTCGACTCTGCCGCCATACTGATCGGAGAACAGACTGTTTTACATCTGACGGTAACAACAGACAAAGATAAGGCCGTCCAGCTGGTCATCCCGCGCGATACGTTGATGGCGGGAGTGGAGGTGTTGGGTATTCCGAAAGCGGATACCACGCTGATCGATAACGACCGCATGCTGGTCAGGCAGGATTTGCTGGTTACCTCTTTTGACTCGTCTCTCTACCTGTTGCCGCCCTTCAAGGTGATCGATGGCATCGATACGGTTTATTCCAACCAGGTAGCGTTGAAGGTTTCGACCGTTCCTGTCAATGCCGACAAGCCGGAAGAGTTTTACGATATTAAAGAGGTATGGAAACCGCCATTTGTGTTGGCTGATTATTATCCCTGGATATTCGGAATCTTGCTGGCACTGTTCCTGATCTGTGTGATCGGTTATGTCATACAGCGTATCCGTAACAGGAAGCCGATTATCCCGTTCAAGAAGCCAGAACCGAAACTTCCGCCTCACGAACAGGCGATCAAGGAACTCGACGAGATCAAACAGCAGAAACTCTGGCAGCAGGGCCGCAACAAGGAGTATTATACATTGATTACGGACACGTTGCGGCGTTATATCGTGGATCGTTTCGGTATCAATGCAATGGAAATGACTTCCGGCGAAATACTCGATATCATCCGCAAGCAGCAGGAGGCCAATTCTGTATATGAAAGTCTGAAACAGATCATGCAGTTGTCCGATTTCGTGAAATTTGCGAAGATGAACCCGTTGCCGGATGAGAACGATCTGAGTTTGATGAACGCTTATCTGTTCATTAATCAGACGAAGGTCGAGGAAATTCCTGCGTCCGGTGAAGGAGAGAATGCGGAAGGCGGAGAGAAGCCTGTAGAAAAGAATGATTCAAATATAAGTAAAGAATAAGATGGTATTTGCGAATCCTACATATCTGTATTTGTTATTATTGCTGATCCCGTTGATCGGATGGTACGTCTATAAACTGAGCAAGAACCAGGCCAGTTTGCAGGTTTCGTCTACCGAGGTGTTCGACGCACTGGGAGTAAGCACCTGGAAGGTCTGGCTCCGGCATGTCCCGTTTGTGTTACGGATGGCGGCAATTGCCGTGCTGATCGTGATACTGGCGCGTCCGCAGTCAACGAACAGCTGGCAGAATTCTTCTACCGAAGGGATCGATATCGTGCTGGCAATGGATATTTCTACCAGTATGCTGGCACAGGACCTGAAGCCGAACCGTCTGGAAGCATCCAAAGATGTGGCTTCATCCTTTATCAACGGCCGTCCGAACGATAACATCGGGCTGGTCGTATTTGCGGCGGAAAGTTTTACACAATGTCCATTGACGACAGACCATACCGTGCTGTTGAACCTCTTTAAGGATGTCCAGCCGGGTATTATCCAGGATGGAACGGCAATTGGTCTGGGACTGGCAAATGCAGTCAGCCGTGTCAAAGACAGCCAGGCGAAATCAAAAGTGATCATCCTGCTGACGGACGGTGTGAACAATCAGGGTGAGATCGCTCCGGTAACGGCGGCCGAGATCGCCAAGACATTCGGTGTCCGTGTCTATACGATCGGTGTCGGAACGCAGGGGAAAGCTCCTTATCCGTTCCAGACAGCATTCGGTGTCCAGTATATGGATGTCGATGTTGATATCGATGAACCGACCTTGAAGCAGATCGCTGCCACGACCGGCGGACAGTATTTTCGTGCGACGGATAATGCCAGCCTGAAAGAGATCTATTCGGAAATCGACAAGATGGAGAAGACGAAGATCAGCGTACAGGAATACAGTAAAAAACAGGAAGAGTACAAGAACTGGGCACTCCTGCTTTTCTCACTGTTGCTGGTCGAGATATTATTGAGAAATACATTGTTAAGAAATATACCGTAAATAAAAAAGGCTTATGTTTCGTTTTGCACATCCGGACTTTTTATACTTGCTCTTCCTGCTTCCCGTATTGATTGCATTCTATGTGTATGCAATCATCCTGAAGAAGAAGGCAATCAAGAAATATGGTAATCCCGAATTGTTGGCAGAGTTGATGCCCGAGGTTTCCCCCAAGCGTCAGCATCTGAAGTTTTGGCTGTTGTTCGGAGCCATAACGATGGTTATCATTGTCATTGCCGGGCCGCAGTTCGGTTCTAAACTGGAGACGGTGAAACGTCAGGGCGTGGAGATTATGGTTTGTCTGGACGTGTCCAACTCGATGCTGGCGGAAGATGTTTCGCCCAATCGTCTGGATAAAGCCAAACAGATGCTTTCCAAGCTGACGGACGGTTTTTCGAATGATAAAGTCGGACTGATCGTGTTTGCAGGGGATGCGTTTACACAGCTTCCTATCACATCCGATTATGTTTCGGCCAAGATGTTCCTTTCCTCTATCAACCCTTCGATGGTGTCGACACAGGGGACGGCTATCGGTGCCGCTATCAATCTGGCAATGCGTTCTTTTACTCCGAGCGAAACTTCGGATAAGGCGATTATCCTGATTACGGATGGCGAGAACCATGAGGACGATGCCGTGAAAGCTGCTGCCGCAGCTGCTGATAAGGGTATCCATGTGAACATCGTCGGTATGGGCGATCCGAAAGGTTCCCCGATTCCGGTAGGTGGCAGCAATAATTACATGAAAGATAAAGACGGCAATGTCGTTATTACAAAACTGAACGAGGAAATGTGCCAGGAGATTGCGGCTGCCGGTCATGGGACGTATGTCCGTGCCGACAACACCAGTTCAGCGCTCCGTGCACTTCAAAAAGAGATCGAGAAGATGAATAAATCGGAATTGGACAGCAAAGTCTATTCGGAATATGACGAACGTTTCCAGACTTTTGCCTGGATCGCTTTAATCCTTCTTTTGGTGGAATTCATGACCTTAGACCGGAAGAACCGTATATTCAGAAAAGTGAAGTTATTCTCTTTACTGTTACTGTTCTGTTCAGGCTCTGTTTTCGCCCAGAAGGCAGAACGTAAGAATGTGCGTGAAGGAAATAACCTTTACCAGAGTGAAAAGTTTACCGAAGCGGAAATTGCTTACCGGAAAAGTCTGGAAGTGAATCCGCGTTCGTCCGAAGGAACGTATAACCTGGGAAATGCCCTTTACAAACAGAAGAAATTTCCGGAAGCGGCAGAACAATACCAATTGATTGCCGGCCAGGCTGAGAAGATGGTGGAGACTCCGGAAGGAAGGGCTCGTTTGGCGGAAATATTTCATAATGTCGGAAATATTGGCATGCAAAATAAAGAATATGCCAAAAGTGTAGAAGCCTACAAACAATCCTTGCGTTTGAATCCGAAAGATGACGAAACACGCTATAATTTAGCTTTGGCACAAAAATTGTTGCAAGATCAGCAGAATCAGCAGAATGAAGATCAGAATCAGGATCAGAACGAAGACAAGAAGGAAGATCAGGATAAACAGGATCAACAGCAGCAGGATCAGCAGCAACAACAGGATGACAAGAAGCAGGATAAGACACAGGAACAGCAGCAACAGAACGAGCAGATGAGTAAAGACAATGCTCAACAGATGCTGGATGCCTTCCTGCAAGATGAAAAAGACACTCAGGAAAAAGTGAAGAAGGCACAGGCTCAACAGCAACAGCGCCGTCGGACGGATAAAGAGTGGTAATTTTGGTAAGTAAACAGAAAAACAGATAGATAATGAGGAAATTAGTTTTCTTATTTGTTCTCTTTGCAACTTTCGGAGTAGTGGTCAGAGCGGCTGATGTGACGTTCAAGGCTTCTGCTCCGGAAGCTGTCGTTATGGGAGAAACCTTCAGGCTGTCGTATACGGTAAATGCAGAAGGTAAAGATTTGCGTGTACTGGAGATGCCGGATTTCGATGTGTTGATAGGCCCGTCTACATCGACCAGTATGAGTACCCAGATTATAAATGGTAAAATGACTACGGAGACGTCTTTGACGTTTACTTATATTCTCCAGCCGAAGAAAGAGGGTACTTTCAATATTGCACCGGCCACGATCAAGGTAAAAGGGGCTAACTATACGTCTAATGCACTGGTCGTAAAAGTGCTTCCTCCTGATAAGGCGGATGAAGCGACTGCGCAAAATGGTAAAAACAGTAGTTCTCCTTCCACATCTGTCGGCAAGGATGATCTTTTTGTTGCCGCTAATATTTCCAGGAAAAATGTCTATGAACAGGAAGGTTTCCTTGTTACTTATAAATTGTATGCTAATCCGAGGAAAGCGAATGTTGTGGGCATTAACCAGTTGAAATTACCGGAGTTTGAAGGTTTTCTGACTCAGGAAATAGAATTGCCGCAAAACAGACAGTTGGTCTTGGAAAACTACAAGGGCATCAATTATGGTACTTTTATAATCAAACAGGCTGTGTTGTATCCGCAACGGTCGGGTAAGATCACGATACCGAGTGGAAGTGTAGATGTAGCCATGCGCGTTCAAGTGCCTTCTGCCAAACCGAGAAGTGTTTTTGACTTCTTTGAAGATAACGGAGGGTATGTCGATGTTAATAAGACTGTTCCCATATCGCCTGTTACTGTAGATGTGAAGCCGTTGCCTTCCGGTAAACCTGCTTCATTCTCCGGCGCAGTCGGCAACTTTACTATGACTTCGAGCATTAACTCCAATAATGTAAAAACAGATGATGCTGTTACTATAAAAGTAGTGATTTCCGGTAATGGAAATATTAAGCTGGTAAAGAATCCGGAAGTCGTTTTCCCGAATGATTTTGATGTTTATGATCCGAAAGTCGAAACGAATATAAAGACAACGGCAGCCGGTTCTTCGGGTACGAAGACTATCGAATACATGGCAATCCCGCGTTATGCAGGTGATTTTGAAATACCGGCTATTTCGTTCTCCTATTTTGATACAAAAACCGATTCTTATAAGACTATTACTTCCGAACCTTATAAGTTGCACGTTGAGCAGGGTGCAGGCGGAGGAACGTCTCCCGTCGTATCCAATTTCAGCAATAAGGAAAGTGTGAAGTATCTGGGTAAGGATATCCGTTACCTGAAGGTAAATGACATTCATTTTATTCCGAATAATGAATTGTTCTTCGGTTCATTCATGTATTATATGTGTTATCTGATCCCGGCAATCTTGTTTATTGTCTTCTTCTTTATCTACCGCAAGCAGGTGAAAGAAAATTCGAACTTGGCACTGGTCCGGACGAAGAAAGCGAACAAGATGGCAACCAGACGTTTGAAAAACGCAGGCAAATTGCTTAAGGAAAACAAGAAAGAAGAATTCTATGATGAAGTGCTTCGTGCATTGTGGGGATATCTGAGCGATAAACTGAGTATTCCGCAGGCAAGCCTGACAAAAGATAATGTAGAAGCAGAGCTGGCTAAGTATGGTGTGGATGAGCCGCTGATCCATGAATTTATGGATATTCTGAATACGTGCGAATTTGCCCGTTATGCACCGGCGCAGGCTTCGGATGCTATGGATAAGTTATATGAACTGACAGTAGATGCCATTGGTAAGATGGAAAATACTATTAAAAAGTAACGCGATGAAGATGAATATAAATATGAAAAAGATCGTATTCTTCCTTTTGGTCCAGTTGGTTACCTTCGGCGCATTTGCCCAGGAGGCAACAATCAAAGAAGCGGAAGCTGCCTATACAAAAGAAGATTATGGTAAGGCAATCGAACTGTATGAAGGTCTTCTGAAAAGTAATGGCGAATCAGCCGAAATATATTATAACCTGGGAAATGCCTATTATAAGGAAAATAAGATTGCTTCAGCTATCCTGAATTATGAGCGAGCCTTACTGCTGGATCCGGGAGATGGAGATATCCGTTTTAACCTGCAACTGGCACGGCAGAAATCAGTGGATAAGATCGAGCCGGTAGGCGACTTCTTCCTGCATCGCTGGTTTGATAAAGTCCAGAATATGGGAGCCGCCGATTCATGGGCTCAGATGGGTATCGTCTGCTTTATTCTGTTTATCGGTTGTTTGATTTTGTTCTTCTTCTCCAAGTGGATTCATTTGAAGAAAGTCGGTTTCTATCTTGGACTGGTATTGCTGGTTCTGGTTATCTTTTCAAATATCTTTGCCAGCAACCAGAAGAGTGAACTGGTGAACCGGAAAAATGCGATTGTATTTGCTCCGACTGTTACGGTGAAAAGCTCTCCGGATGCGAGTGGAACGGATCTCTTTATTTTGCATGAAGGGACTAAAGTATCCATTAAAAGCAAATTGGGCGATTGGAGTGAGATAGAAATGGAAGATGGAAATGTAGGATGGATGCCGAGTAAAGACATCGAAATCATTTAATACCCGGTACTGAGCCTAATCCTATGGTTGAAAAAATATTGATTTATGAGCGCGATGCGTTCTTAGCTCTTAACGGCAGCGACTCTGCTTTTCTGGATCGTTTTATGTGGATCTTTACAGGAAAGGCAGTTTGGCTGCCGTTAGCCTTTTTTATTCTGCTGGTCTTGATTTATAAAAAAAACTGGCGTGAATCTTTGCTCATTTTGTTGGCGATTGCGTTGGTTATTACCTTATGCGATCAGTTTGCCTCCCATCTCTGCAAACCTATTTTCACCCGCTTTCGTCCGACACATCATCCGGATTTTATGTATCTGGTGAAAACGGTTTCCGGATATAGGGGAGGTCTCTACGGTTTCATCTCCAGCCATGCGGCGAATGCTTTCGGTTTTGCTACATTGATGGCGTTGGTTATGCGGGATAAATTATTCGGTTGGACGATTTTCTTCTGGGCCATTCTGACAGCCTACACGCGGGTTTATCTGGGAGTTCATTTTATTTCGGATATTGTGCCGGGAGCTATTATTGGAGTCTTTTTCGGTTATCTGGTATACCGGATCTATTCTTTTAGCCGTTCAAAATTAGTACCGGAAGAGGTGAAACGGGATGAACCGCTATATTCAAAGAAACGTATCCGCCTCATTGTCTATGCTATCTATATAACGATTCTTGTCATAATTATTTTTAATGGGCCGTTAGCCGCTTGCCTTCAAAAGTAAGACATGTCGTAAAGCATGTTTATTTTTTAGAAATTATTTGTTGCTGTAATTTATAATGACTAAGTTAGTGGCACCAAATTAAACAAAGTATTAACCTTCAAAATAAGGAAGCCATGACAAAGACTATTACATTTAATGAACTCCGCAGACTGAAAGACAGCCTGCCTGACGGAAGTACTCACCGGATTGCTGATGAACTGGGTATCACTGTTGAAACTGTTCGCAATTATTTCGGTGGGCATAATTTTAAAGATGGCAAAAGTTGTGGAATACATATTGAACCGGGACCTGACGGAGGTTTGGTTGTATTAGACGACACCACAATATTCGAGCGTGCTTTGCAGATACTCGCAGAAAAAGACGAGGTATCGGAAGCACAGCAGGCGTAAAGAAATTCATTATTACAGAAGAATCCCATAGCTGAATCTAAACGATGCTGCTGTGGGATTTTTTTTATTCAACATTTAGCGATTCCGATTGTTTAATCTATAAAAACACACGAGTATGGAAGATAAATTAGTAACGTTAGCGATTCACACGTTCGAGAAAGCTCAGATTCTCAAAACGATGCTTGAAACAGAGGGGATTGAAGTCTACATACATAATGTAAACCAGATCCAGCCGGTTGTTTCGGCCGGTGTGCGTGTGCGGATTAAAGAAAGCGATCTGCCTCATGCCTTGCGTATCATTGAAGATAGCAAGTGGCTCAGCGAGGACACCGAACAAGAGGAAAAAGACAGTCACCAGGTAAAGAAGATCTTGATACCGATAGACTTTTCCGACTATTCTATAAAAGCATGTGAGTTAGGAATCAATTATGCTCATAAAGTTGGTGCGGAAGTGATGCTTATGCATGCCTATTTCAGCCCGTATTTCCCGTCAGCTATCCCGATGGGCGATACTTTGGCTTATCAGGTAAATGAGGAAGAGACAACACAGAATGTATTGAAACGTGTTAATGTCGATATCGAAAACATCTGTACGCTGATCAACCGTAAAATCCAGTCGGGCGAGCTTCCCAAGGTAAAGTACAATTATGTGCTTCGTGAAGGCCTGCCGGAGGAAGAGATTATTGCTTATTGCAAAGAATATCATCCGACACTGATTGTAATGGGTACCCGGGGAAAGAGCCAGAAGGATATGGATCTGATCGGTAGTGTTACCGGTGAAGTGATTGAAGTAAATAAAATCCCGGTTCTGGCTATTCCGGAGAATGTCCCGTTCGACGATTTAAGCGAAGCTAAGAACATTGCTTTTGCGACCTCTTTCAATCAGCGTGATCTGGTTGCATTTGATGCATTTATGGAAATTATCAAACCATATGATATGCATATCCATCTATTCAATATCTCGACCAGTAAGGACGAATGGAATGAAATCCGCCTGACAGGCGTCAATGAATATTTCAAGAAACAATATCCGGATGCCCATATAACCCATACGGTTCTGGCTGACGGCGACCTGTTGCTGGCGATTGAGAAGTTCGTACGTGACAAAGATATCGATGTGATAGCACTAAGTACTTACCGGCGGAATATCCTGGCCCGTATGTTCAATCCTTCGATTGCCCGCAAGATGTTGTTCCATACCGACACGCCGCTGTTGGTTATGCACTCGTAGAACATTGTTGAGAGTTGGCAAACGTCAACTCTCAACTCTTTCGGAAATCGGTAATGTAAACCAAAACGTAGAACCTTTCCCTACTTCCGATTCCACACCAATCTCACCTCCCAATGTCTGTACGATCAGTTCGCAGATCGAAAGCCCCAGCCCGGTACCTTTTACAAAAGTGTCGAATTTGGCAAAGCGCTCGAAGACGTGGGACAGGTTCTTTTCCTCGATTCCTTTTCCGGTATCGGTTACATAAAAATACACTTGCTTGTCGTTGAATTCGAATCCCACTGCTATGGTGCCTTTGGTGGTATATTTGCAGGCATTGCTGATGAAATTGGACAGGACTTGAGTCAGCCGGTTCTTCTCGGTATACAGAATGAGTGGTTCCGGGGGCATTTCCAGGCACAATTCGACACCTTCTTTGATTTTGAAGCGGAAAGTATATGCCAGGTTCTGGATCAAATCCTTCAGGTCTACATTCGAGTAGATGAAGTCCATCTGTCCCGCTTCTATCTTTGACATGTCCAGGATGTCGTTAATCAGGTGAAGGAGCATGTCGTTGTTTGTTTGGATGATCTGGGCAAACTCTTGCCTTTCCTCCTTGTCGTCCGTCTCAGCCATAAGTGTGGAGAAGCCGACGATGGCGTTGAGCGGCGTCCGTATGTCATGGCTCATATTGGCGAGGAAGGCGCTTTTGAGCCGGTTGGACTCTTCGGCTTTTTCACGCAGGCGGGCCTGTTCTTCGGTATGCTTCAACTCCGTGATGTCGTGTTTGAGGCCTATTAAACTGACCGCTTGTCCTTCTTCGTTGCGGCGATAGACGACGCCTTGCATTTCAAACCATTTGTATGTGTCGCGGTTGGGCGCCTTAGACCGTATCTGGATGATCATCGGGCGATTTTTTCGGATCATATTGTCGATGCCGTCTGCCAGCAGATGTCTGTCGGAGGGATGCAGGTACTGCATCAGGTCGGCAATAGCGATGCTGTTGCCGGGATATTCATATCGTTGGACAAACGCGTCGCTTACGGTGAATGTCCGTTCCTGGACGTCATATTCCCAAGGCATGATATTAATGGCATCGAAGATGAAATCCAGCATCTGTGCGTTCTTCTCGTTTTTCTGTTTCAGGCGCATTTCCACGGAGATATTGTGTTCCGTCCCGATGATCTGGTTGACTTTTCCGTTCTGGTCTTTCAGGGCGATAGTGTAGACTTCGCACCACTCGTCTTTTTCATTGATGTTAAGATGGAAAATGCCGTTTTTTCTTTCCTCCCGTCCGGTGAGTAAAGCGTTGAAAAAGTCATCATATTTTTGCCACTCTTTCGGATGTACCCTGCCTTTTAGTTCTGCCAGTGTCATGCCGTGGTCGGGGATCGTGATGCGATGTAATGCCCGGAAGGCATCCTTTTTTACATTATAACGCCATACGGCCACATAGCCTGCGTCGAGGGCGATGCCCAGTTCGGTTTGTATTTTATGCAATTCTGTTTGAAGCCTGCGTTTTTTCAGGATGTAGAGGATCAGTATGAAAACCGTCAGGCAGGCTATCGCTATTTCATATGAAGGATAAGTCATAATGCTGTTGTTTTTTGTGAAAATTCATGTATTAAGGGTGAGTTCTCTGTCGATTTTTATCTCCGCCTAAGCAGATGTGCATCTTAGCCTGACAAGATGTGTATCTTAGCCTGACAAGATGTGCATCTGCTTAGGCGAAGATGCCGGCCTTACAATTCGCCCGGACGTTCTTCTCCGCCGACAGTCAAGAGATAGGGGAAACGGTTACGGCGTACTTCTTTCAGCAGGCTGTCTTTTTTGCCTGTCGTGTAGCGTGTCGCCACTTCCAGGTAATAAGTGCCGTTTGTCAGTTGCGGAATAAGAAAAGAGAAGTATGACGGGTCGTTACGGGAGAGGGAGGTTTGAGGAACGGCTGTTTCCGCTTTCGTTTCGCTATTGACGAAGAAGAAGCCGATGGTGTCGCCTTCTTCTCCGGCGATTTTCGAGCGCTCGCCTTTACCGTTGAGCAGGCCGCCGGGAGTGAGCTTGTTGTTTGTCGTGCCGCTGGTGATATCCTGGATTTGCTTAATCGTCGGCAGGCTGGTCGCGATTTCGCCCACGATTACCCCGATCTTCTTCAAGTCTTCCTTGATTTCCGAGCGGACGGCGGTGCGCAGCGTGACGCTGTTGACGGCCGGGTCGAACTCCGGCTTGGTGCCGATCAGGGGACCGTCAACGCCGATCGAGTTGTGGGTGAATCCGAATTCGACGGTAGAAGAGGAGTAGACTTCTTCCTTGGCTGTCTCGAATAAATCGGTATACATGGATTCATATTCGGCGGCGGTATACTTGCCGTTCTTGTTGGCTGCCAGTCGGCAAATGTCTTTGATGGAGCGTTTCGCAAGGTAGGTGACGTTGAAAGCATAGTCGTCATCGCGTTCGGTTAGCATCAGCGGGGTCAGTGTACCGGTGATACTGTGCATTTTGGGATCAGATGTAGCCATAATTGATGTTTTATAGAGTTCTTAAGGAACTCCGGTATCTTTGAAATAATTATAAAAATAAGGCGGTAGAACCGCCTTATGTAGGAATATTTACTCTATAATAATCATCGATAAGTATTATTGGGTATAATTCTTGATATAATATTTTAGCTTGAAATACTCAAAAAAGAACCTTTTCTTTCCCCTTATGTAAAAAAAGGAAAAGGTTTTTTTGCGTCACACCTTAAAAATAAAGGGAAAACGAAGAGTTGTGTTTATAAATCTTTTATCTTTGCTTCCATTAATAACCGGAGTTCCTTAAGAACTACTATAAGGAAACCGGACTTCTTTTCGCTTTGCTCCAAGCTCCGTTTCCCTTATTTCGGATCAGATAAAAGAATCCCCTGATTACGTTTATATTCATAAAGACAAAGTAGTAAGGGATGAACAGCAGTTTGTTCCGCAAGTTTCGCTGTTCCATCCGATAACCGGCATAGGCAGCAATGTAAAAAAGTAGCTGCAGGAATAGTAATCCGATATAAAAAGGATTCCCTGATACTGCCAAAAACGCGTTTATCGGTAATAACAAAAAGAGCATTAGCGGAGTAAGTGTCCAGCGCAATACACGATGGCTGACATACTGAAAACTGAGTATGCCATATTGAAAGATATTGAGCAAGCTTTTAAGGCGCCAGACTGATTGCAGACCACCGGCTGCTATCCGTATTTTTCGTTTTTCTTCTTCTCGCATATCCAACGAAGCAGTCTCTGTGGCATAAGCCTCTTTGCAATAGGCTATTTTGTAGCCTTTAGCGGCAATACGGAGGGAAAGGATAAAATCATCGAGCAATGTATCTGAAGGCATTTCTTCAAACAACCTGGTCTGTATGGCAAATAATTCACCGGCTGCGCCGACTGCTGAATAAAGGCGGTCATCCAAGTTCTTCAAGGCCGATTCGTATTTCCAATAAATTCCTTCTCCGGCAGTAGCTCCCTGGGCTGATTGTGTATCAACTCTTTTTTCACCGGCCACACATCCAACTTTGGGATTAGAAAAACAGCGGACAATTTCTATTATGGCATCCGTATTCAGCATTGTGTTGGCATCGGTAAATATAACGTAAGGTGTAGAAACGTATTGCATACCCCGGTTCAGAGCAGCTGTTTTGCCTTTCCTTTCCGGATTAAACAGAACGGTTATGTTTTTGTATGTAGCCAGTAGATCATTTGTCTGATCATTCGATCCGTCCGTTACCCATACAATATGTAACTTGTCGCCGGGATAAGACAGATTCCTGCAGTTTTCCATCTTTTTTGCTATAATACCTTCTTCATTATATGCTGCGATGAAAAGAGTCACTTCCGGAAATGGTTCAGGAAAGTGCAAGATAGTTTTTTTCTTGAACAGCTCTTTGATACGAACCAACAGATATAACAGGATTCCATATCCTATATATGTGTAAAAGACAATAACTAATCCGAACCAAAAAAGGATGATAAAGAGAGTGTGTATTTGTTCCATACCGTTTTTGCGTAAAATTATATTATACCCAACGATACAAATATAATTATTTTTTGATCCTTCAACATAAACATCTTGATTATTATTTTGAATAATGCATAATAATCAAGGGATTTGTGAATTGTTTAGAAACAAATCACTACATTTGCCGACTATTAAAACAGGAAATATTAATCAACGAATCTAAGGGTAAAAACATGAAGTCTATTTTGGTGACCGGTGGAGCGGGGTTTATCGGGTCTCATCTGTGTAAGCGTTTATTGAAGGAAGGAAATCGGGTAATCTGTCTGGATAATTATTTTACTGGATCCGAAAGCCTTATGCATGAATTACTTGTGTATCCGGATTTTCAATTGTTAGAACATGATGTGACTGTTCCGTATAAAGCCGTATCGACTATTGATGAAATTTATAATCTGGCATGTCCGGCTTCACCGATCCATTACCAGCATGATCCGATTAAAACGATCAAGACTTCCATTCTCGGAGCTATTAATATGTTGGAACTTGCGCAGGTCCATAATGCCCGGATTTTGCAAGCCTCGACCAGTGAGGTCTATGGGGATCCGTTTATTCATCCGCAGCCGGAATCTTATTGGGGCAATGTGAATACTGTTGGTATCCGCAGTTGTTATGATGAAGGGAAAAGAGCATCTGAAACACTCTTCATGGATTATCACCGACAGAATAGTCTCAGGATCAAAATTATCCGTATATTTAATACTTATGGTCCTAATATGACCGTTCATGACGGGCGCGTTGTCTCTAATTTTATTATCCAGGCTCTTCGAAACGAAAGCATTACGGTTTATGGTGATGGACGTCAGACCCGCAGTTTCCAGTATGTAGATGATCTGGTCGAGGGAATGGTTCGTATGATGGCAACAGAAGACAGTTTTACAGGTCCGGTCAATCTGGGTAATCCTGATGAATTTACAATGTTGGAACTGGCTGAGCGAATTATACGTCTTACAGGTTCTCAATCTGAAATTGTATTTCGTCCTTTGCCTTCCGATGATCCGAAACAACGAAAACCGGATATCACACTTGCTCGGGAGAAGCTCGGAGGTTGGTATCCTTCCGTTCCTCTTGAGGAAGGACTTAAGAGAACAATCCAATATTTCCGGAGTTTGTAAAAAGCCAAAGATATGATAGTTTTGAAGGTATTGGAGATATTACTGTATCTCTGTTTCTCTGTTAATATACTTTATTTGCTTGTTTTTAGTATAGCTTCTGTACGTAAAAGACGAAAGAATGGAGAGAAAGAATCTGTTTCTTTTCGTCGTATCGTGATATTGATACCTGCATATAAAGAGGATAGGGTAATTATGGAATGCGTAGAATCATGTTTATTACAGGATTATCCGCGTGATCGATATGACGTAGTAGTTATTTCTGATCAGATGAGCCCTGAAACGAACGCAGGATTATCTGCCCTGCCAGTTATTCTGGAAATTGTCCGTTTTGCGAATAGTACGAAGGCAAAAGCTTTGAATCTGGCCATGAGCCGTTTGACTGATTATGATATAGCCTTGATTCTGGATGCAGATAATACAATCGATCCTGATTATCTCAATCAGATTAATGCGGCTCCCTTCACCGGGAATATTGTCGGTTATCAGACACACCGGACAGCTAAAAATAAGAATACAAGCCTGGCTTATTTGGATGCTGTGAGTGAGGAAATCAACAATAGTATTTTCCGACAGGGACATGTGAATATGGGATTGTCGGCAGCTTTGATTGGCTCCGGTATGGCTTTCGACTATAAGCTGATAAAAAAGGAATTGTCCGGTATCCACGCAATTGGTGGTTTTGATCGTGCTCTGGAACTTACTTTGTTTAAAGCCGGCAAACGTATCGATTATTTACCGGATGCTTATGTTCTGGATGAGAAGATACAGAATCGTCGGGACTTTGCCCGACAAAGGAGACGCTGGTTGTCAGCACAGTTTCATTATCTGAAAGAGTTTATAGGTGATATGCCACAAGCCATATCGAATAAGAATTGGGATTTTTGTGATAAACTTTTTCAACAAATGAGTATTCCCCGATTGCTTCTGTTAGGTGAAACATTTATAATAGCATTAGTTATTACTTGTATATCCTGGCCGGTTTCGTTAAAATGGTGGATATTATTCTGCTTACTGATAGTTTCTTTACTATTGGCAGTGCCTAAAAGCTTATATACAAGGCAACTGTTTATTGCTGTTGTAAAATTGCCGGAAACTTTTTTTACAATGTTTCTGAATCTTTTCCGCTTGAAGGATGCCAACAAGAAGTTTATTCATACGGAACATGGGGTAAAATAATATGGAAGTATCTGTTATCATTCCCATTTATAATGTTTCCAAGTATATAGAACGTTGTTTACGATCTGTTCTCAAGCAAACATGGAAGGATCTAAAGGTTATCTTAATTGATGATTGTACACGTGATGATTCAATGGATATTGTCCGGAGTCTATTGGAGACTTCTTCCCGAAGCAATATTGTTACAATTTTAAGACATGAAAAAAACAGCGGTCTTTCAGTAGCCCGTAATACGGGCATCCGGCAGGCTACGGGTGATTATCTTTACTTTTTAGATAGTGACGATTATATATCGGAAGATTGCATTGAGCAGTTAGCAAATGCAGCAATCCGATACAAGGTTGATTTTGTAGTAGGTGATTTTGAAGCGGTAGGAACATTCAGAAAAATACCTTCTTTATTATTAGATACGGGTATTTTGGCTGATAATAAGAGTGTTCTGTCTGCCTTTTCCAAGGCTCAATGGCCTGTCATGGCGTGTAATAAATTAATAAACCGTTCTTTCCTTATAAAAGAAAATTTATTTTTTAAAGAAGGACTTTTGCATGAAGATGATTTATGGTCTTTTATGATTGCTTGTAAAGCTCACAGTGCCTATGTTGTGAAAAAGAAAACATATTTTTATTATTTACATTCCAATTCTATTACAGGTCAGCCTTCTGTCAGAAATTTGGAATCTCGTATACGGATTATTGAATATTTATTTGAATACATAAGTCTATCATCTGCATTAAAAGGGAATCCTGATGTGTACACTGCTTTTGAAACTCTAAAGGCAAAATATTTTGATAGAATTATCTATTTTTCGAAAGATCGTTCTTTTCATTATGATAGTTATCTGTCTTTCAGAGCACATACGTATATTTCTCCACTTAAATCTATTTTTGTTTTTAAGCCGGGCGTAAAACTGTGTTTACGAAATGTCCATCAATTATTACCGGAAAAGTTAGGCTATTGGTATTTTAAATTGTTTGTATTCATGTCATATAAACTATTGATTCTCTGCATTAAGTTAAGACAATGGACAGGAAAAGAATAAGGAGGAATAATATGTCTCAATATCGTGTTAGAAAAAGTATATTGAATGCTCGTGTCAATATTTTGTTTTATTTTATTGCATTAGTACTTTCTTTTTTCTCAAGAAAAGTCTTTCTTGAATGTCTGGGAGACGATTTTGTAGGATTGACAGGGACTTTATTGAATTTGCTTGGTTTTCTTAATCTGGCAGAATTAGGAATAGGACTATCAATTGGTTTTGTTTTGTACAAACCGATTTTTGAGAAGGACGAAAAGAAGATTTGTGAAATTATATCTGTACTTGGCTATATATATCGGCATGTAGGGCTAATGATTTTAGGGGTTGGAGCTGTGTTATCTTGCTTTTTACCTCTAATATTTAAAAAGACTGTATTTGAATTGGGAGTTATTTATTTTGCATTTTTTGGTTTCCTTGCTTCTTCTTTGCTTGGATATTTTGTTAATTATAAGCAAACCCTGTTAAGTGCCGACCAACGTAATTATGTGATAGTAGCTTATTTCCAATCAATAAATATTATTAAGACTTTGTTTCAGATGGCACTTGCCTACTATTGGGGCAACTATTATGTATGGATTGCAACAGAGTTGGTTTTTAGCATCCTTTATTCTTTTGTGTTAAACTATAAAATCAAAAAAATATACCCATGGTTAGGCACAAGCCTGACAGAGGGAAAGTGCAAATACTCGGAGAATAAAATTATTATAGCAAAAGCCCGCCAAATGTTTATCCATTTGTTGGCCGGAGCTGGTTGTAGTCAATTATTGCCTCTATTGGTTTATGCTTTTGCATCTTTGAAGATTGTAGCGTATTATGGTAATTATATGCTGATTATCTCAAAAATTAATCTGTTGGTGAATAGTACATTGGGAAGTGTGAGGGCTGGGATTGGAAATTTGATAGCGGAGGGAGATGAGAGAAAAATATTACAGGTATATTGGGAACTTAATTCATTACGTTTTTTAATTGCCGGTTTTCTTACATTTTCCCTTTATAATTTAGTAAATCCATTTGTGGGGATTTGGCTTGGAGACGAATATATGTTAGACAGAATGACGTTAATCATTATTCTGAGTAATTTTTTTATTTATCAATTCCGGGGTGTTAACGACCAATTTATTCAAGGGTATGGACTTTTCCAAGATGTATGGGCTGCCGTTGCCATATTAGTAATAACGGGCGTTGTTGCTTTAATCGGTGGTTATTTTGGGGGATTACCTGGGGTCTTATTGGGCGATACAGTTAGTTCTTTAACGATTGTGTGTCTCTGGAAATCTTATTTTTTATATAAGGAAGGATTCCACTTACCTGTTTCTGAATATTGGAAACAAATCTTTAAATACTTGGGAATATTGGCTGTTTGCTGGTTCATGTCAGATTATTTACTATCTCTTTATCCGATTGTAAATCCCTATACCGGTTACATGAATTGGCTTCTGTTTGCAATTTACAGTTCTACAGTGTTTCTTTTACTTTTCGGATGCACACTGTATTATTTTTCAGAAGGTATCAGAAATCTGTTTGTTCGTGTAAAAAATTAATTCGATTTTTTTAGAAATCTATTTTGCTTGAGTATAAAGTAAAACTCCAGTGAACCGGATGATATAGATTACAATAACCCCCTTTTTGACCATTTTTCTATTTCGTCCGAAATTTTGATCGATTTTGGATTGACTCTTTTTGCGATTTTGACCTTTATGGCTGACAATAAAAGAAATGAGGTGCCAGGACAATTCTAAAAAACATGCAATTTGATTATCGAAAGATGAAAATGCCGGCAAAGTGATAAACCTTAACTCCCGGAGAGTTGTCTGTTACAAAATAAAAACGGGTAGTGCCCCGAATATTCAAAAGAAATTTTTGGGGGGGGCTTGCAATGAAGACGGTCGTAATGGCGAAAAAAGCCCCTAAAAGAGGGAAAAGCCCCTTTTTGACGTCTGAAAAGCGGATTGACATTTGTATGGTTTCAGATCTCTTTTGAGATTAAAAAAGATGCTTTATACAATAAGTCTGAATTCTTAGGTTATCACAAGATACTTAGTTGGATTGTATTTTCCGTATTAAATTTCTTAGCTTTAATAATCCTTTTCGGATAAAAGGTAAGGATTGGCCGTTTTTTATATTGTACAGAACAGACTGCGAGTTGAATATCATCTCAAAGTTTTCCGTGCATAAAACAGGTTTTCCTGTTCTTCTATTTATTTCGATTGCTTGTGATAAAGAACTTTCTATAAATAATTTATAGTAATTGAGTTTGTATTCATCGGCTTTATGAGAGGCATGGCAGTTTGCTTTTTGGCGTGTTTCTTTGTCAGGCAAATTCAACATGACCAGCTTGTTGTACTTAACCTTATTAGCTTCTAACCAGATTTCTGTTTCCTTTCTATATTTTTCCAGGCGGGAAGTCACCAACGTACCGATTCTGGCATCCGGAATGAATAGCGGTTGTGCATGCAAGATAAAATCTTTATATTGCTCTCCATCATCATTCTGTTCGGGTTTAGGATCTACGCATAAGACGCCGTCTATATCCATACAGGATTTCTCTAATATCATGTGATTCAAAATGTTCCACTGGAAATAGCGAGGTTGTGGGACAATATCCAAAGCATAATCCACCATATTTTCTTTGCCGGGAATCGCATAAACGACACAATATTGAATGTTAAAATCATGTTCCAGATGTTTGACTTGTTCTTTGCATTTTTGCATAGCCGAACCGGAAGAGATGCTATCATCGACAATCAGAATTCTTTTGTATTGCCGGGTCTCGAAAAACCGGCCTCTTTCTCCAGCTTTATAGATATGTCCGTTGATGAATGAACCTAAGTCCGTAACAGGTTTGTTCAGATAAAGAGCCATAAGATTAGCCGGAAACATTCCGCTGCGGGGAATACCGACAATTAAGTCTATATCTCTTGGTATGATGTACAAACGTTTTAAGATGACCTGATTCAGGTCGGATATGGTTTTGTAGTTCATGATTCCTTGTTTTGAAACTGTTCGATAATGTTATATATTTTCTGAACGCTGTGTCTCCAACTATGTGTTTGTGCAAAACATATACGTTCTTCTTTCTTTACAGGGTTGTTCGTTTCTTTCAACGCATTATCCAAAGCCAGCAGATATTCGTCTTCATTTGCCGGTAGATGTGTATGTGCTGCAAAGACGTCCCGCATGGTATGGGTACTGGTTGCTACTGTTGGTTTCCCCATTGCCAGATATTCATCTATTTTTAAGGGATAATTCCCATTTGTAATATCGTTGACCATCTGCGGATTGATACAGACATCGTAACTACTGATATAAGCCGGTAAAGTTTCGACCGGTTTTTTCCCTAAAAAGTAGACATTGGAGAGTTTGTGTATAGGATGTTTGCTGAACACCTCATCTTCTGGACCTGTAAAAACAAAACTGTATGCTGGACGTTTTTCTGCAATTCGCAACAGTAAATCACTGTCCAGGCGGGTACTGTTGATCGTTCCTACATAGCCTATTACAGGATGGGGAATATGTTTCGTATCTTCCGGTACAGGCCAGTTTTTTCTACCATTGTACAGAGAAAGATTGACACCGGTCTCAATGGGAAAGGTGTGGCGGTTATATTTTCGGAAACGTTCGGCAAAATGTGTTGAGTTTACCAGTACAATATCCGATTTTGCGGCTAATAACGGTTCAAGTCGCGAACCGTTCTTTTTCCAATAGGACTCGCCTATAACAAAATCCCTGCAATAATAAATAGAGAGGGACGGATTTAGATATTCTTTTATGTATTGGCTGCGATAGATATCCGTATCTATCAGATGTATATAATTGCTGAAACCCAATTCTGTCGTAATTCTGCGGATATAGTCTGCAATTTTTCGGTTATTTAGTTTGTTCACCCAATCAAATAAAAAAGTTGTCGGTAATCCTCCGACTGGAAATATACAAAACGGACAATCTGCAATCCACATATTTTCGTTAATCTGACGGATAGGAGAGACCTGCTTTTTTATCACATCCATCCTATGAATCCAAGCTTTATTTTTATTCCCCCGGAACCGGGTAGAATAATCCATCGGCGTGTTAAGATACAAAACCCGATTATTTTTTGATATCTCTAAAGCCGTATTTTTGATGGTACTGCCTATCTCGATATCCCAGGGCTGTAAACTGGTAATGATGAAGTCGCGGTTTAACATGGTGATATTATTTAGATTTAATAATTGATTGATATAGTTCCAATAGTTCACAGGCTGTCTGTTTCCATGAAAAATATTTGGCACGTTCAAGTCCATAGACCGATTTTTTTCTGTAAAAATCCTGATCCTGTTCCAGCAAAAGAAGCTGGTTTGCGATTGATTGTTCGTCAGTCGGGTCTGTTAGAATAGCACCGTCTCCTCCGACTTCCGGCATGGATGACGTATTGGATGTTATTACAGGAATACCGCAAGCCATTGCTTCCAGCAAAGGGATGCCGAAACTTTCCCGTAAAGAAGTGTATAAAAAAGCAAAAGCTCCGTTGTATATAAAAGGCAAATCTGTATTGGGAATATAGCCCGGTAAATGCAGATAAGGGCGAATTTTCTCTAAACCAGTTTCTTTTAAGATTTCATCTATATATTCTGGTTTCAGGTCTGCAATCAATAGAGGCCGTTTTTCTTTGGAACGTTGCAGATACAGATGATACGCTTTTAGCGTGCGAGGCGTATTTTTCTTAGGGTCCGTATTTCCCAGGAAAAATAGGTAACCAGTTGTCGATATGTATTTTTGTATAATGGCTTTTGGATTATCCAACGGATGAAAATGATTACTAAAGCCATTGTAGACGGGCATAATTTTATCTTCCGGCAAATGGAGTGTTTCCCGTATCCGGTTACATTCAAAATGGGAGACGGTGATGATTTTCCTACACTTGGATAAAATACGCGGAACAATCAGGCGCCTGTAATGCCATCCCATATTTTGGTATAGCGATTTACTGCTGTTCTGTCTGTTTTCCAGGAAAATAATATCATGGAGAGTTAGAACTAAAGGTACTTGGGTATATATGGGTGCCGTATTGCTCGTGCAATGGAGTAAATCCGGTTTAATCTTGTTTACGGCGCGAGGCAATGCCCATTGTTCCCAAAGTGGATAGGTCGGGCATTTTACTTCGATGATATGTACATTCTCCGTTTCTTCCAGGCAGCGGTCTGGTCCCGGACTTATGAAAATAAAATATTCATTTTTCTTATCGATCTTCTGTAATTCGCGTACGGTTTCAAGGACTACGAAATCCATCCCATGTTTATTCGGACGGAAAATACGTTGTGCTTCTATGGCTATTTTCATTTTGTTGGTTTTTATTTTATATTTGTTTCGGATGAATGATTATTGTGTACCGTATGAATAAACTCTCTGTTTGCCCCTCTTAAACGGAAAAGATTGAAGAACATCAACAAAAATAGAACTGGCAGACTGATGATGGCTTTACGGAAGCGGTTATCTACAAGATAATCGGGTATTGCCATGAAAAGAGAGACGATCAAAACAAACGTGATTCCCCACCATTTGAGGGATAAAAGCCAATCGTACCAAGTTGTAATAAAAGAAAATATAATCAGAAAACCTAATAAGATAACTCGTGGTGGCATCATCCATTGTAAAAGTTTGTCACAATAATCCCAATTGCCCGAGAAAAAGGCTTTGGGCAATTTCCACAGACCGGAAAACAGATTCGTAAATTGTGTTGCAATCCATCTGCGGCGTTGTTCATAAAACTGCCCTTTTTTTTCAATTTTCTCATCGTAAGTATATACATCTTCTAAAAATTCAATATAAATATTTTGTGAAAGTAACATACTTTCCAATTGTTTGTCCACTCCGACGTGAGCTGCTTTATATATGTATTGCTTGAGCCAATCATAATCGAATGCCATACCGGAGCCTATCAATGCCGAAGAGAATCCCAAACGAGTATGTCCCGAGCGGAAAATAGAATTATTGATTTCTTCACTGACAGCATCCAGAACAGCCATGTTGGTATTTCTGTTCTTGGCTACCCGATGTGTCTGGATAGCCAGGCATCCGGAATAGTAGGCATCGTTTAATTTATTCAGAAAGGAGGAGTTTACGATATTATCTGCGTCCATGATTACTACCATATCACATTTAGTCTCTTTTGTACTTTGGTAATCCATGGCAAGGCGGAGTGCATTCGTCTTCGTGCTTTGGGCAAATTGCACTTCTAATACGGTGATAGACGGCAATGCTTTTAATGTTTGAATTGTCCTTTCCTGCATCTTATCAGCTATTACAATAATCTCATACAGATAGGATGGATAATCTTGTTCCAGAAATGAACAGACAGAATTAACAATAACCGCATCTTCCTGATAAGCCGGAAAGAGAACGATGAAACGGTGTTTTTTCCGGGCTGGAGGATATTTGTATTTTATCTTTTTCAATGAAGCCAGCGAAAAAATGAAAATATACAATACAGCTATCAGGAACAGAAGAAAAATAATAGCATCTGCATATTCTATCAGTTTATCTCCGTAGGAGAGCCACCATTTGTTTATTTCGTATTCAAAATCCATATTATATGTATTTTATATTGGTTCTAACTTGTTTGTTCTGTTAATTCTTTATCATACGATTCTCCTAAAATCAGGAAAGTCTGAAATATATATACGATATATCCAGTCGGGTATTGCCAGAAAAAGTTATTGCCGTATGCGCTGAGCATGATACCCCACAGACCACAATTTATGGCAATCAGCATGCCTTTTAATTCTCTGTTCCGGATGCGGAACATGATTAGATAAGCACTGTATGCAATGACAAATAGTAAAATCGCGATGTGCAGGCATAGTCCGACAACTCCAAACTGTACCCATATATTGACAAAATGAGAGTCTGTGGGTATTTCTGTAGTAAAACGCACAGAAAAACGCTGGTTTTCTACGCCTGCCAGACCAACACCTTCGCCAAATGGTTTGTGAGCCATATATTTAGCCAATCGTTGCTGATTGGCTTTCCTAACCAGGTAGGAGGCATCTGCTTCCGGATGGAATGCCGTTCGCATACGGCGTATTTGTTGGTTTGAATTTAGTAGGTCGGTATGAGCAAAAAATGCATAAATCAAAATCAGACATATACCTCCTGCTATAATATATCGGATATTCTTATTAAGAATAATAAACATGGCTATTCCTCCCAAAGGAACAATCATAGCGCCACGTGTGCCGGACAGCATCAATGCATAAATGGCAAGTAATGACACGAATCTGTAATAATACCTGAGGTTTTTTTGTGGAGTGTAAAAAGATAAGATCATATAGATGATAGAGGCCATTCCCATATTTGAACCAAAATTTCCGGCATCCGAGAAAATAGAAAAATAACGGGTTCCGCTTGCTAAAAGGTGGGTCTTATAACTCTCGCTTCTTATTAACCAGGCACTTTCTCCAGCATCGAATCCGATATAACGCTGCATAAATGCCTTGCTGATCGCTATCAATGTAAAGATAGATAAGAGAAAAAGTATTGCTTTGATATCCTGAACTTTATTTAATAGTAAAGAGGTTAATACCACCAATAAAGTGAAATTATAAAAGGAGCTACGGGTAAATACCCAGGCCTCTATGACTGCAGATGGATTGAATAATTCGAAAAATACATAAATCATCCAGACAAGTGATATATACAATAATTTATTATTGGCCCTGTGCCAGGATATTTTCCCTCCCCATAAGGAATAAAGAAATATACAAACCAATAGGAAAACAATGAAAATATCCATTATTACGCTACTGTTTTTAACATTTATATAACGTAGTGCTCCTATGAAAAAATAGTTCAGAGTGAACAAGGTCATAAATCCCCAGTAAGGCTTATTGAGCACTGTAATAAGGTAAAACGTAAGAAAGGGTATAATCACAACTGCTGCCGCTATCAGCCATGCTTGCCGTAGCAAGGTGTAGGCCAGCAGTATAAGTCCTATTGCCAATAGCGGATAGGGGCTGAAAGATTTAGTGTCTCCTTTTATCCCTTCCATTTATTATGCTTTATTAGCTGTGATACCAAGTTGATTTAACCGGAATATCAGATTCTTTAATCCGGAGTAGGGAGGAAGCTGACCGGTAAAATCTTCTACAAATTCACGTTCGGTACGGTTCAACAGTAAATAAAGAGGTTTCTCTTTTATCTGTTTTTTTAAATGTTCAAGGAGTTGGGTATCACTGGTTGACCATACCCGGCAAGCATCTGCTACCAACAGATTGACTTGTGCTTCCTGCAATAAATCGGTGGAAATAGGATAATTCCTCAATGGAGGATATTTAATTATCAGAATATCCGGAGTATCTTGTCCATATGGCGGTTCGTAAATATCAAATATACTATGAGCCTGAGCGTATACCATTGATTGCGAATTATAGTCTTTGTCATAGGATATGATTTTAACATTGAATCCCAGATCTTCCCAATATTCCTGTAAATAAGAGACGATAAAACTTTTCCCCTCTTGTTCCCCAAAACTGATCAGATTAATGATTGAAGTACGACCAAGTTGCAGATATATATTTAATTGATTACAACAATAAGTGGCAACAACTCTGTTTGAGGCCTTCGTAAATCCCCGGTATTTCAGATTTATATGCCCGGTAAAAGCTGCTAAGACCTGAAGTCCGGTAAGCCGTTTGGCCCGGTCTGCATCCCGTAGAGTACGATCCAGTAATTCTATTAATAAGTTAAATCCGATAATAAAAAGTATACTGCCAATAAAAGCTGCTATAACCAGCAGTAAACGTTTACTTTTATCACTGAGAATGGGAAACGTCGGCTCTGAAATTAACCTCAGCGTTGCAGAAGTGAGTTGTATATCCTTTTGTTTCATTTTAGCCATGTTCAGTGCATGCAATATCTGTAAATAGGATTGTTCCAATACTTTAATTTCGCGTTGTTGCCTGTCTATTTGTGTTCCGATAGGAGAATAAATTTTATATTGTTCATTGTATACCTCTTTTCTTTGATCTAAAACATCCAACTCGGCTTTCGCTTTAGTTTTCATGATGGTTTGTTTTAGCCATTCATCAACAAGTCCGTCGATTGCTATTCCTTCTTTACTTTCTTTGTAGCTGTTTATTGTTGTTGTCAAAGATGATATTTTCTGTTCGGCATTTTTTAGCTGTATCTTGTATTCTTGCAATTCGGTATCTTGGGCTTGCATCTCTTCCGAACTAAATGTCTCGATTTCAGTTATTTTCCCATTGATGGAGGAAATTTCGTTCAAAGCCTGGATAAAATTATCATTGGCGTTCACCAATTTTGTCCGGATATCCATATATTGTTCCATCTCTTGGATAACTTTGTCTGCGCTTTCATAAGCTCTTCGGGTTGCTTCATAGCGGTTTTCGAATTCAGAATATGAATTAGCTATAGCTTTAGTCTGTTCCGGATAGTTAATGACACTGTTTTCCACACTGTAATTGACTAATTTGTCTTCCAATGACGATAGTTTCGCCTGTTGTTTTTTTAGTTCTTGTTCGTAGTAAGCAACGATGTCATTTGTTGTCTTATAACGTATATCCTCATAGGCAGTGCGCAATTCATCATAGATTAGTTTAACTGTATTTAATGTGATGCCCGGATCTGTTGTCTGATAAGAAATCTCTATAAGATCACTGTTGTCCAGCCTTTTTGCGATAATGGTCGAAAGTGTGTGATAACTATAAAAGGGCCCATCGTTATTCAACAATTCATACAAGAAATTTTCTGGATCATTTTTCATGTATTTCATGAAGTTCTTGATCGTTTTCTCTTCAGAGGTTTTGTCTACTAATTGTAATAAATCTTTCGGAATAATTTTGATCAGGTCTTGATAATTCTTGGCCTTAATATAAAGATTATCTTCATCAGGATTTCCGTGAACAAGATTTATAGCGAGTAACTTGATAGCTATACTTTTCTGTATACCTTTTTCCAGGGTCAGTTTGACCAAGTTATCGAACATGTTTTCCACAGATTTCCAGTTTGCCGGTTGTTGGTCGCTATTTAAACCTGTATCTGAAGCTATACCGGTATAAATGGTCGTTTTAACAGTATATGTTTTGGGTATAAAGCGGGAAAAATAAATGACTAACCCTGTAACAATGACGGAGCCAAATATCAGTTGATATCGAATCCGATAAAGAAAACGTATTATATATAATGTAGTATTCATTATTCTTCTTGATTGCTTCTGTTGATAATCTTTACATTTGTAAGCATCTCAAGCAATGTAACGGCGTTATGCAGAGCTGCACGGCCTTCCTGATAGGTTATAACCGCACTTGAGCGACGGCCTCTTTCAAGAGAGAGTGCTGTTATATCTATTTTTCCATTAATAAAATCTTGTTCCGATATACTCATTTGTGCATTATATAGCGCGGCAGCGTCGGATTTTGCTTTTAATGTGGCAAGCTGTTGCAATACATTGTTATAAGCCTGCAGGATCATTAACTTTCGTTCTTCTATGGACATTTCGTATTCCGACTGTAGTTGAATATATTGTGCCTTTTTCACTTTGTTTTTTTGCTTTCTGCTCAAAAGATCTCCTATTGGGATACTAACAGAAACACCTACGTTATATAAATTCTGATTGTTTCCGACATTGCTGATAATAGGATCTCCTTCAGTGAATGAAGTCGAATAGAGATTATTTCGTCCGTATTGATAGGTGCCTTGCAGCCTTAAGTAGTTGAGCCATTCGCGGTGGGTTATTTCTTTTTCTGCGTTGGCTTCATCCCGTTTTGCTTCATATACTTTTACAGAAGGATGCTCATAAATCGATTGCAGGAAAACAGAAAGTGGTGGTAACTGAATGCGTTCATAGTCGTCCAGCATGGCTTTAATGGAATCTGCATCCGTATCAGCACTGGCTTCAATCACTGTTGCTTGATCGAAGTATGTTTTTTTCTTTTTTTGTCCTGAACAATAGATTGCACAGAGTGAAAATAATATGATA
Organism: uncultured Parabacteroides sp.; assembly: GCA_900552465.1. Classification (GTDB taxonomy): domain Bacteria; phylum Bacteroidota; class Bacteroidia; order Bacteroidales; family Tannerellaceae; genus Parabacteroides. Next base: position 57,903 of record URZO01000009.1, read on the forward strand.
AATGCTTTTTTCATGGGTATTTCCTTTGGATTAAACATTCTCCTCCTGGATAAAAGCAGTAAAAGTGCGTAAGATGATTTTCATATCCAGCGCGAAAGAAAATGTACGGGCATATTTAATATCCAGTTGTTTGCGTTCTTCAGGCGATAATTTACCGGAACTTCCCCGCTTTTCCACCTGCCAAAGGCCGGTTAACCCTGAAGGTGCCATAAAACGCTCTATGTAATTGTCAGAAGTAAGTTGTTCTGCTTCGTAGATGGGCAGAGGGCGATTACCTACAACAGACATATCGCCTTTTAGTATGTTGAATAGTTGCGGGAGTTCGTCAATACTGTATTTGCGGATAAATTGACCTACGCGGGTAATGCGCGGATCGTTTTCCATTTTAAAGAATGTATTGGCCCGTTCTGTTGATTTATTTTTCAGATAATCTTGCTCATTTGTGCTAAAGTTATCAGAAAACAAAACAGCACTTGGCATTTGGCCATTTACCGTAGATACCTGCAGTGCTGCAGGAACCGAAGAGCTCAACTCTTCGGCTTCCACGGCATATTGGTTTTGCGCCCTGTATTCAGCTAGCCTTTTATCTGCATCAGGATACATGGAGCGGAATTTATAAAAATCGAATATTTTGTAATTACTGCCGACACGTTTTGATTTGTAAACGATCGACCCCTTGCTTTCCAGTTCTATCGCAATAGCGGTTAAGATGAAAACAGGAGACAGGCATATTATCGCTCCTAATGATGCAACAATATCGAAAGCCCGTTTCCAAAGGGGGAGGCGGAAAAATGATAATCCGCCAATTACTTCATTCGGTTTTTCGTTTATGGCTTTTTTATTCGAAAAATCTTCGGCTATGGCAAGTAAACGGAGTAAGTCTTCTTTGGTAATCTCTTCCGTTATGACACAGTTGACTCCAGCCTTTATATATGCAATTTTGTCTTCTTTGCTCAATGAACGGCCAAACAAAATAATATATGCATTTGAATAATGTTGGCGTAATTTCTGAATCGTATCCTGATCTGCATGAACATCATTTTTTTCCAAGAATACACAAATACTGGAAGAGTTAAGATGCTCCATTGCCTGACAAATATTTGTCAATGTCAGGCATTCCAATACGCTTTGATTTAAGGCTCTCTCCAACCGTTCCGGTAATGAAGAGTGATTTCCCAAAAAGATATATTCCATATCTACTATTTTACAATTCTTTTTACCCTTATTCTTAATTCTTCCGGATTGAAAGGTTTCACTATAAAATCTTCAGCCCCGCTTTCCAGTAAACGTATTCTCGTTGCACTGCCTTCTTCACTCGATAACACCAAAATAGGAATATGATTGAAAAGGTCATTTCCCTTTAAGTAACAAACGAATTCCTCACCACTCATTTCCGGCATATTCAGATCTGAGATTATACCGTCCGGGATATTTCCTTCGTGCATCCACGATATGGCCTTTACTGGATTCTCCATATACACCACTTGATATGAACTGGATAAATAGATCATGATGATCTTAGCTATCTCAGGTTTATCATCAACAATTAGAATCGACTTCATCTTTGGCTATTTAATGTTTACCCGCAACTGTTTTTTTATTAGATTGACTTTATTACGCTTTGACATATTTTTCATGAACACAAAAAAGCCCTAACCTAACTTGAATTTAGGATAGGGTTAGATTCTGTAATTTCATTGGGATAATAGTGTCTATGCGCGTATACTGTTGCAAAAATAGATAAAACTTTTGAAAATCAAAGAATATTGAGGGGTAAATTCGTGAAAATGGCGTGTATGGGTCTGGCTTTTGGCTTTTAAGTGTGTTTTTTACTATAGGTTTGTTGGAATGTTTCTTTTTTTGATAAAATGTATATGCTTCGTTTTCAAAATATCTATGTTTTGGAAACGAAGCATATCTATTTTGCAGATGGAATGCTTTTTATTTTATTCTTCCACCTGTACCTTTACGATCACCTTACGGATATTTCCTTCGCCGATACCGGGAGCATGGCCGTCTTCCGGGAAATAGATGGCAAACTGCCCCGGATAGATTTTTGTGAAGGCAGTCGGACGGTCGACATAGAATGTAATGTCTTTCTGTTCATTATAGGGAGCAGATTCTTCCTGTAATTCACATCCGGGTTTCCAACCGATTTTTTCAACGCCTAACAATGGCATCTGGATGTCAATGTATTTTTTGTGCGTTTCAATAGCGGCATCTTTTTTTTCTTTTCCGAAGATACTGGCGATGCTTACATATAAACGGGAACCTTCCAACTCATATTTCCCATCTTCCATTTTAGAGAAATCAGTGGATTTTACATAATCGAATGCTTTTTTGAATAAAGGATGCAGGCATTCGATTTTTTCTGTGTTGTTCAATGAATCAAGTATCATACGTCTTAATTTTTAATTCGTTCATTCATTTGATTATTGGACAAAGGTCGCATATTCGAATGTTAAATAATAGCCCCTTTCTGCAAATAATTCTATTAAATTCATGGAATCTTTTTTTAATTCCGGGATAACCGAATAAACCGTATCTTTGTTATACAATAAGAAATAATTTTGACATTAAAATGCGATATGAGAGAAACAGAAACTAAGATATTGCCCGTTCTTGAAATGAGTTGTGCCGTTTGTGCGGGTAATGTGGAGAGTACGGTGCAGGCTTTACCGGGTGTGGAGAAGGCGGTCGTAAATTTTGCTGCCAATACGTTGACCGTCACTTATCAGCCTGCTGTTATTACCCTGCAAGCCCTGCAAGCCGCCGTACAGGCTGCCGGATATGATCTGATCGTCGAGGCGGAAGATCCTGTGGCCATGCAAGAAGAGATGGCACGTGAGCATTACAGGATACTTAAACGGAATACGATAGGGGCATGGGTGTTATCCATTCCTTTAGCCCTGTTAGGGATGGTGTTCATGCATATACCATTCGGAAACTGGATTATGATGCTGCTGGCATTGACTATCATGGTCTTTTTCGGCCGCTCGTTCTATGTGAGTGGCGTGCGGCATGCGTTGAAGGGAAAGGCCAATATGGATACATTGGTGGCACTCAGTACTTCGATTGCGTTCCTGTTCAGCCTTTTCAATACCTTGTGTCCCGGTTTTTGGTTGGATAAAGGTTTGGAGCCTCATGTCTATTATGAAGCATCCGGGGTGATCATTGCATTCGTGCTGTTGGGAAAATTGATGGAAGAGCGGGCCAAGAACAGTACTTCTTCGGCTATAAAAGGGCTGATGGGGTTGCAGCCTAAGACTGCCCGGCTGGTTACGGATGGGAAAGAGGAAGAAGTACCGATCTCTACACTTCAGGTAGGAAATGTCGTGAGTGTACGTCCCGGGGAAAAGATCCCGGTAGACGGGACTCTGTTGCAGGGGAGTTCTTCGGTGGATGAAAGCATGCTGAGCGGCGAACCGATCCCGGTGGAGAAAACGGCAGGCGACCGTGTCCTGGCGGGAACGATCAACCAAAAAGGTGCCTTTACAATGGAAGCGACAGGCGTAGGCAACACCACTGTCCTGGCGCAAATCGTACAGATGGTACAAGCTGCACAGGGGAGTAAAGCACCGGTCCAGCGTATTGTTGACAAAATAAGCGGTATATTTGTACCTGTCGTTGTCTTGCTTTCACTGATCACATTTGTCTGTTGGCTGGTGATCGGTGGTGAGGGATACTTCTCGTATGCACTGCTATCGGCTGTATCGGTCTTGGTAATCGCCTGTCCGTGTGCTTTGGGGTTAGCTACTCCGACAGCTTTGATGGTCGGTATGGGAAAAGGCGCGGAACGACATATCCTGATAAAGGATGCTTTTGCACTGGAAAACTTATGTAAGATCGATACGGTTGTGATGGATAAGACCGGGACTTTGACGGAAGGCATTCCGGTTGTTACGGATTCTTACTGGATTTCAGAGGATAACACTCGTTACCTGGATATCTTATATACGGCGGAACAGAAATCCGAACACCCTTTGGCTTCCGCCATCATCCGCTGGTTAGATGATTCCGGGGCAAAGGTCTGTGACACGGATAACTTTGAAAGCCTGACAGGTCGTGGCGTCCGCATCCAGGTGGAGGGTGTCATGTATTGGGTCGGTAGCCAAGGATTGTTAGAGATATTCCAGGCAAATGTTCCCGAAAAGGCGTGGAAGCAGATCGGACAGTGGCAGGAAGAGGGGCAAAGCATCGTCTTCTACGGGCAGGATGCCACACTGTTGGCTGTCCTGGCTATCTCGGACCGTATCAAGCCCACATCAGTCGCCGCTGTTAAGGAGTTGAAAAAGCAGGGGATAGAAGTACATCTTCTGACTGGCGACGGCGTACGGACGGCTGAGCGGGTGGCCGCGACATTAGGAATCGATTATTATAAGGCAGAAGTGATGCCCAGCGATAAGGAAGCGTACATCGTTTCCCTCCAGCAGCAGGGCAAGAAGGTGGCAATGGTCGGCGACGGTATCAACGACTCGCAGGCGCTTGCCCGTGCGGATGTCAGCATAGCGATGGGGAAAGGGACGGATATCGCCATGGATGTGGCGATGGTTACGCTCATTACGTCCGACCTGTTGTTGCTTCCCGAGGCTATCCGCCTGTCGAAGCAGACAGTCCGGCTGATCTATCAGAACCTGTTCTGGGCGTTTATATATAATGTAATAGGCATTCCGTTGGCGGCAGGTGTCTTGTTCCCGGTAAACGGACTGTTGTTAAATCCGATGTTGGCGAGTGCCGCGATGGCATTCAGTTCCGTATCGGTAGTATTGAATAGTTTACGATTAAAATTCATGAAATAACAATTTAAAATTAGTAAGATTATGGCAACAATGAAATTTAAGACAAATGCCAAATGTGGCGGATGTGTTTCTGCAATAGGTGCAAAACTTAATACGATAATGTCTTCGGACGACTGGTCGATCAACCTGGCCGATCCGGATAAAGTGTTGGAGGTAAAAGCAGATATTGCGCCTGCAACCGTGATCGCAACCGTAAAAGAGGCTGGTTTCAAAGCCGAACAGCTCTAACCGAATGGTTGCCCGACAAAGACAAACTCACGGCGAGGAAGTCGCCAATGTGCTGACACATGGTGCCGGGATGCTCTTTGGTATAGCCGCAATCATTGTTTTAATGACAGCGGCTATCCGTAGCGGTAATCCCTGGGCGGTCGGCAGTTTTGCTGTATACTCTGTTTGCATGACGCTTTCATACGTGACTTCCACTTTCTATCATGCTTCGACTAACGCGCGGCAGAAAAGACTGTTGCGCCGGTTCGATCATAGTGCCATCTACTTGCATATTGCGGGAACGTATACGCCGTTTACCCTGGTTGCTCTCCGACAGGAAGGTTATTGGGGATGGACACTGTTCGCAATTGTATGGATTGCTGCTGTGGTTGGCGTCTGGCTCAGTTTTCGCAGGATGAGGAAGAAAGACCATCTGAAAACGGTCTGCTATCTGGCCATGGGCTGGGTGGTCGTTATCGCCTTTAAGCCTTTGCTCCATGTTCTTCGTGAAACGGATTCTATGGATGTACTGTATTGGCTGATCGGAGGAGGTCTTTTCTATACAGCCGGTAGCCTGTGCTTTTTTCTGGATAAATACAAATACATGCATCCGGCCTGGCATCTCTTTGTGCTCGGGGGAAGCGTCTGCCACTTTATATCGGTTTATCTGTTGGTATAAAAACGAAAGGTGAAAACTTTTGCCGTTTCCACCTTTCGTTTTTATTCTTTCGAATGCTCTCTTTTATATCTCTTTTCACGATATGTCAGAATTGCAATTCCTACAATACTGAATATAATCAGACCACTAAATAAATATATTGCTTCCATTATTTACCTCCTTTATTTTTATAAAACTTAAAACCTAATATCATTAAGCCAATTGTAGCTCCAACACCTAATAATAAAACTAATAGTTTATCACTTGTTATGTCAAGTAGGGTATTTAATACCACTCCTGCAAATACCAACTTCGCAATATCTACAAAGAAATCACCAAGCTTTTCGTTAATGACTATCGGTGTTACCGATGTTTGTACCATTTTGTGTTTCATAGTCAATGAGTTTATGATTAATAATGAATACAAATATAAATAATATATTGAAGGAAACAAATAATAGTAGAAAAATAAAAGGTGAATCTAACCGAACTCACCTTTTATTCTAAAGATTCTATGATCTTTATTTATAGTCCGCTGAAATCTACCCCATCGAATATTAACGAAGGAACGCGCCAGCTGGAATAGGTACGCGGGTCGTTTCCGATTTCGGCAAGGTTGCTCCATAAGGAGATCATGTTGCCGGTCGCATTCATTTCCGAGATCGGTTGTGTCAGTTTCCCTTTTTCGATCAGGAAGCCTTCCACGCCATAAGAGAAGTCGCCGGTCGTGCTATTGCTGTTACCGCCATTGAAGCCGGTTACCAAGATCCCTTTATCGACAGAGGCGATCAGACCTTCCGTATCTTTATTACCCATCTGCATCGTCAGGATGGAAGGAGAGGCGATTGTCTGTTTCATGCCCATTTTATTGGCAGAGTAAGTATCGATATAGTATGTTTTCAGGACACCGTTCTCAAATACCGGCATACGTTTAGTTGCTACACCTTCGCCATCGAAGTAGCGGGCACCGGATGCACCCACCATATGCGGCTCATCGATAATCGTTAACTTGTCGCCCAATACTTTCTGATCGATCTTATCCAGAAGGAAAGAGTTTTTCTGCTGGATGGAAGAACCGTATAAAGCGTCGATTATCGGAGAGATCAGGCGGGCGGAGTTCATGTTGTCTACCACCATCTGATACTTGCCGGAAGCCACCTTTTTCTGTCCCAACTTACGCATGACCCGTTCCAGGGCCTTTGCTCCCAATCCCTCTTTTATCAATGCGTCGTAGTAAAGGGAAGAATCGAACCAGTACGATTCCGGGCGGGCATCGCCTTCGCCCCTGATACTAATGCTGGCTACCAAGCTGAAAGATGAACCGGAGGCTTCTCCTTCGAAACCATTGCTGGCAACCATATATTTGAAGTCTTTCTCGTCGCTGTAGGATGAGTTGGCTGAGATGATGCGGTCGTCTTTGCCCATCATTTCGTTGCAGACATTCATGGCGAGTGCCACTTTGTCGTCTGGCTGTATCGAATCGAATTTCGGATCCATCAGTTGCAGGTCTGCACCACCGCCTTTATAATAGAGAGATGCGTCGGGCAATGTACGGGCTTTGTCTTCTGCCAGGAACCGGGTCGAATCGATACCATTGCGGATAAAACCTTCCAACTCCTTTTTATCCAGACGGTTTGTGGAGAAAGAACCGAAACGTCCGTCCACGTACAGGTGGATCACCAGACTGTTTTCCGATGCCTGCTGCAAACGATCCATTTTCATGTCGCGTATTTCGAAAGAACTGCTTGAGCCGTTATAGATACTTACGCGTGAGGCCTGGCAACCATTTTTCAGGGCAAACTCCATCGCCCATTGAGCCAGTTTTTTATTTTCGTTCGTTATCATGTTATTCTAATTATGAATTAAGAAATAATTGTCAATTGTTCCTTGTCAATTGTCAATTCCTCAGCTTTCTCCTCCCACTGTGAGTTTACTAACCAAAGCAGATGGCATACCACAGGTAACCGGGCAGGACTGTCCGTCCTTACCGCATGTCCAGGTGCCGTTATCCATCTTATAATTGTTTCCGACCATCGTTATATCGGCCAACGCACGCGGACCGTTACCGATGATGTTGATATCCTTGATCGGCTGTGTCAGCTTGCCGTTCTCGATCAGGTAGCCGTCTTTCACGAAGAACGTGAAGTCGCCTGCACCGATCTGTACCTGTCCGTTGGTGAAGCTGGAAGCATAAATACCTTTCTTCACCGTCGAGATCATCTCTTCTTCCGTTACGTTTCCAGCTTCCATATAAGTAGCACGCATACGCGGGATCGGCATCTGGCGGAATGATTCGCGGCGGCCGTTACCCGTTGACGGGATACCGTAATGTTTGGCACTGATACGGTCGTGCATATAGCTGGTCAGGATACCTTCTTTTACGATATATGTCTTCTGACCGGGAATACCTTCGTCGTCGATATTGACAGAACCGCGGTTGAAGGGGATCGTCCCGTCGTCCACTACGTTGATATGCTCGTTGCAGACCTTCTTGTTCAGCTGGTCGGAGAAGATAGAGGTATTCTTGCGGTTGAAGTCAGCCTCGAAAGCATGGCCGATTGCTTCGTGGAGCAGGATACCGGAGCCGCCGGCACCCATTACGACAGGCATTTCACCCCCTTTAGGCTTGATTGCCTGGAAGAGGATAGAAGTTTTTTCCACCGCTTCTTTGGCCACTTCGCTGATGATATCGTCCGTCAGGAACTCGGCTCCCATACGGAAAGCGCGGGAAGCATACGAGTTTTCTATTTTGCCATTGTCTTCCATGATGCAGACTGCACTGAGTGTTACCATCGGACGGTAATCATAGTACGTCTGTCCCTCAGAGTTGCAGAACAGGATATGTGAAGTCGTGTCACCCAGTGAAGCCATTACTTTATGCACCCGTTTGTCGAGCGCAAAAATCTGGTCGTTCAGCTTCTGCAGGTAAGGAGTCTTTGCGTTTACGGCAATCTCATCCCAGGGAGTCTGTATGCCGTAATAATTATTAATGATCGGTTCCTCTGTCAGGTTTACCGGAGCTTTGCCGGTCGAACCTGTTGCGATGCGGGCAGCCGTCCGGGCTGCTTTCAGCATCTCGTCGAGCGTTACGTTTTCTACATAAGCATAACCGGTCTGATCGCCGGCCAATACACGTACACCCATACCGAAGTCGATATTGGAAGAAGCGCGGTTTACCGCCCCGTCCTGCAATCCGATGTTATTCCGGTAAGAATGTTCAAAGAACAAGTCGGCATAATCACCGCCTTTTTCGAGTGCTGCTGCCAGCACTTTTTTCATGTCGCTTTCACTTACACCAAAATGGTTCTGAGCGAATGAGATACCGGTAGCCTTGTCTGCTTCATTACCGGCACAACTTCCCAAGAAAGAGGGAACCGCTAATGATCCGAGCATAACCATACCTCCTGTTTTAATAAAATCACGTCTGTTGTATTTCATATATTCGATTATAGTTTATTGTCTTTTGCCCATTGCATCACGTTGGCAGGCGGGCGTTTTGCCAACAGTTCTTTTTTCATGAAGTCCATATAGGGAGCCGCATGCTTGAAGAATTTTTTATATCCTTTACAAAGATAATTCAGTCCGGGTTCGCCGTTTGCCGTGTGAAGGAAACGGTTCTTAGGGCATTCGCCGTTACAGGCGAACAAATATTCACACTCCTTGCACTGCGCAGGGAGCTTTTCGTATTTATCGGCACCGAACTTCAGTTGGTGCTGGCTGTACATCATTTCGGTAAGCGTCTGGGTATAGATATTGCCTAACTTATATTCGGGAAATACAAAATGGTCGCAGGCATATACATCGCCGTTGAACTCCATCACTCCGGCATGTCCGCAGGTGCGTGCCAACGTACAAACACCTGGCTGTTCGCCCACCCAGTTGGCCAGTGTGGAGTCGAAGAGTTGGATATAATAGTTGCCGACATCTTCTTTCAGCCATTCGTCAAAGACAGCGCAAAGGAAATCACCCCACTTATCGGCGTCTACCGTAAAAGGTGCCAGTTTGATGTTGGCATCCTGCTGCTCCGGTGAAGTCAGTAACGTCCCGTCCTGATGGAACCTGAGACGTTCCACGATAGGGGCGAACTGGATGTAGTGGCAGTCTATTTCCTTGAAAAAGTTGTAGAAGTCCAGCGGGTAATCTACATTATAATCGTTTACGACCGCCATCGCGTTATACTCCACGCCGTGCTTTTTCAGCAGTTCGATTCCCTTCATCACCTTGTAGAAGGAGGGGAGCCCCTGCTTATTCCGGCGGTATTCGTCGTGAAACTCCTGCGGCCCGTCTATCGAGACGCCTACGAGGAAATTGTTTTCTTTGAAGAAACGGCACCAGTCGTCGTTCAGCAGTGTCCCGTTTGTCTGGATGCAGTTGTCTATCTGGCGTCCGCGCCCGTATTTGCGTTGCAGCTCCAGTGCTTTCTTGTAGAAACTGACAGGGCGCATCAACGTCTCGCCGCCATGCCAGGTAAAAAGAACCTGCGGCATCGTCTGGCATTCCAGATAGTCCTTGATGAATTTCTCCAGCAGCTGTTCGCTCATGATATGATTTTTCACCTCGGGGTAAAGTTTTCCTTTCTCGAGATAATAGCAATATTCGCACGCCAAGTTACAAACCGATCCGACGGGCTTTAGCATTACATATACGGGTTTAGCGAACGGGGATATATAAGGATTACTCATGGTATGTTTAAAACGATGTTCTTATTTAGTTTCAATTGCAAATGTAGTCTTTTTAACGAACGGGTGTTACTTTTTACCGTGTTTTTTTCTTATAACGGTTGTAATCGGTAACAAAGCCTTCGCATAACCAGTTTGCCAGAGCCTGGCGGTTGTCGCTCAGGATAATCCGTTGCTGGTCGAAACTGTTCTGGATGTTGCCCAGTTCGACAAAGACGGAAGCCGGTGTCGTATGGCGCAAGACATACAGGTTGCGACCGTCCACCGTTCCGGTAAACCCACGTCCCGGCTGGTGTTTGTTATATTTGTGCGTGAAAGTGGTCCGCATGGTCTTTGCCAGGTTCTTGCTTTCGGAGTTCTTGTCCTGATGATAGAAAAAGACGTCCGTCTGATGTCCTTTGTTCCGGCTGTCGACGTGTACGAATATGGCCCGCTTGTAAGGATATTTATCTTGCTTGAACAAGGTGTTTATCTTATCGCATCGTTGTTGCAGGCGGCGTACCTGGTTGAAGGGGATCGGGCTTCCCATGCAGGTTTCCCGTTTGCTGTTGCTCAGGTATTTGTCGTTCCGTATCCCGTCTTTGGCATCCTGTATGATGATGTGTACTTTGGCGCCTTTCATCAGCAGGTTGCGCGCCAGGCGGAGGACGATGTCGTAGGCATATTCGTCTTCGTGCAGCTCGACGGAGCCGATTCGTCCGATTGCGCCGGGATCGGGCCCGCCATGCCCGCTGACCAGATAGAAGCAGGCGCCTTTCAGTTCGGACGAGGTTACCTTGTAGGATGCAAGTTCCTTGCCGAAGAGCGGTTCGTAGTTCGCCCGTTTGGCTGCTGCCGCGGTCGCTTCTTTGCCTCGCAGGGGAGGGAGCGTATATTTGACTCCCATCCGTAGGGTGTTGCCTTTGCCTAATTTGCTTTTATTTAGCTCGATGAATTGTTTCTGATAGTCTGCACCGGTGCGGTTGTGGCGTTTCAGGAAAAGAGAGATGCCTTCCCCCTTCTTCGGGAAAGCCTTCTCCTGAGCTTGTAACTGGCTGGCGCAAAGCAGGGTGATTAGGAGCGAAAGTATAATACTAAGTTTGACCTTCATTGGTGTATAAATTACTAAATGCAGACAAAAATAGGATTTTTTCCCGGGATAATAAAATGTGCTTGATTTTGTTTCATTATATTTGTTCGGTTGTAGTAATCACAAATATATATGAGTATGATAGAATTACCCGAAGCTATTACGATTGGCCGCCAAGTAGAACAGACGCTTGCCGGACGCAGTATAACGAATGTGTATGGTGCCACCCATTTGCACAAGTTTACCTTTTTTAATGGGACTCCGGAAGAAATCAGAGCTCTTTTAGTCGGAAGAACGGTAGAGTCTGCCGTAGGAAAGGGGATTTTTGTCGACGTCTGTATGGATGAGGATGTTTTCCTCAGTATTTCCGACGGAATCAATATGCGCTACGGGCGTCCGGGTGATCCGGTGCCGTCCAAATACCAGTTGTTGATTACGTTTGACGATGAATCGTTCGTGAGTTTTACTACAAGTATGTACGGAAGTATTTCTGTTTTCCGCCATGCGCTGGATAATAAATACCGTACACTGAGCCTTGAGAGCGTTTCTCCTTTGAGTGAGCAGTTTAACGAGTCCTTTTTCGAAAAGAAGCTGGCTGCCGAGAAGAAGAACATCTCCGTAAAAGCATTCTTGGCGACGGAGCAGCGGATTCCCGGACTTGGGAATGGTGTCTTGCAAGATATTCTCTTTAATGCGAAGCTGCATCCGAAACGCAAGATCTATTCCCTGTCCGATGCAGATAAGACTGCTCTTTTTCATTCCCTCAAAAATACATTACAAGCCATGACCGACGGGGGAGGACGCGATACGGAGACTGACTTTCTGGGAAACAGAGGCCGCTACCGGTCTGTCCTCTCCAAGAATACATATACGTCTCCCTGCCCGTGTTGCGGCGGGATCATATCCAAAGAGGCCTATTTGGGAGGCACGGTCTATTTCTGTCCGGACTGCCAGCCTCTCCATTAATATTTCGATACCTATGCCGTAAAAGTTTCTCCCTAATGAAACTTTTGTTCCACCCTAATGAAACTTTAGTTCCACCGGCATGGAACTAAAGTTTCACCTCTGAGAAACAGGTGAAACTTTTTAACAAACGTTTAGCTTTCCCTGCTTGGCAATCAGACAAGATGGTTTAGTGCCATATACTTCCAGAGCGGGGCCGCATGAAGCGCTTGTTTGATGCGGTCGTTCATCAGGAGTTCTTTGACTTCGTCGAGTGTCAGAAGATGCACAGTCAGGTCTTCCGTCGCTTCGAGATGCTGTGCCGTGACCGGTTCTACGTCGGTGGCGAGATAACAATATGTCAGGTTGGTATGCGTACTGGGGTTGACGCCGACTACCATCAGTTCGCTCCAGTTTCCATTTCCGTAACCGGTCTCTTCCAATAGTTCTCGCCGGGCGGAAACAAGCGGGGAGGCATCTTCTTTTTCGCAGACACCGGCACAAAGCTCATAGGCTGCGACTCCTAACCCATGGCGGTATTGGCTTACGAACACGAATCTCTGATCTTTAGTAATGGCGATTACATTAATCCATTCCGGATATTCGAACACATAATATTCGGGTATTTTGTTTCCGGTCGGCAGTTCCACTTCTTCACATCGTACGGTGAACCAGGGCTTACGGGACAGGTATTCGCTTTTTAGTACTTTCCAGCTTTTATTTTTCGGTGTTTCCATTTGAGGTTGATTTCTTGTTGCTTGTATATTAAACGGTGAAGTTTATGATAAATTGTGATTTCCGGCAGATCTGCCGGGACAGGCTTAATATTTATCATTATCTTTGCCCCTTCGAAAGAGATGATTGGATGAATAAAGATGATAATTTCGGCAGGCTTTTGCTTCTGCTACTGATTACGTTAGGTATTTGTTTAGGGCTATATTACTTACCGGACAACTTGTTCGGGATGAAAATAAAAAAGGTTGATTTGCTTTCTGATATCAGGGTGAAGACGGAATCCCTCTCGATGGACTCTTTGCGTCAGCAACTTGAACAGCCGGATACGGTCCGGATCGATTCGGCTGCCGTACGCGACTCTATCCTGAAAACGACAGGTATCGATTCTGTTGCACTGGCCCTGCGCGATTCGCTATACCAGGTCATGTATGCCGACCGGGGAGCAGATTCGTTGGGTACGCATATCGAAGACTATTCAGTAGGACATATCGGCCTTAAGCGTTTTTATGCGGCGTTGAGGAACAGCCGGAAGCAAGAGCGTCCGGTCCGTGTGGCATTTTTGGGAGACTCGTTTATCGAAGGCGATATCGTAGTCGCTGATTTCCGTTCCGGAATGCAGGAACGGTTCGGAGGGCGTGGAGTCGGCTTCGTCCCCATTACATCCGTTGTCGCACAGTTCCGTCCGACTATCGAGCAAAAGGCTGAAGGGTGGACAACCTGGTCGATGCTGACCGATCACCATCACCGGTATACACTTTCCGGCATGACATTCGATCCGAAAAGTGCGAATCCTTCTGTTTCAGTCAAAACAACAGATCGTTATCCGGAGCTGAAGACGGTATCTTCCCTCAAGTTCCTGTATGAAAAGAACACCCGTACGCGGATGAAACTGATTTGTGACGGGACACAGGATACGATCAACGAGATATTGAAACCGACTTCTGCCATTACCCAGTATGAACGTACGGGGTCTTTTACGGAAGCGTCCTTCTCTTTTGCCGATACAGCCGGTTTCCGTGCGCTCGGCGTTGCATTGGAGGATAATTCGGGGGTGATTGTAGATAATTATTCGTTACGTGGAAATTCCGGCATGATCCTGACACGGTTGGACAGTACCCGTTGCCGGGAGCTGAATGCCATACGCCCGTATGATCTCGTTATTTTGCAATACGGGTTGAACATCGTCAGTGACAGTATTCTGCAGTATGGCTGGTATGCAAAACGAATGGAAGAGGCCGTGCGCCATGTACGGAGATGCTTTCCCGATGCCGATATCCTGATGCTGGGGGTATCCGACAGAAGCCGGCAAGTGGACGGGGCGTTTGAGACGATGCCTGCCGTATTGGCTTTGCTGCATGCGCAACGCCAGGCTGCCCGCCGGTCGGGTGTCGTATTCTGGAATGTGTTCGGAGCGATGGGGGGAGAGAACAGTATGGTCCGTTTTGTGGAGAACAACTGGGCCAGTAAAGATTATACGCATTTAAGTTTCAGGGGAGGAAAAGAGGTCGCTTCTGCCTTGTTAAAAGCAATATTATTAGAAAAAGAGTTTTATGATGAAGCAGACAAAGTGGATCGTTAGTCTAATGGCTTGCCTGGTTTTGATGGCAATAAGTGCTGCCGGAGCCAAAGGGAAATTACCTGCCTCCGTTCCCGCACTTGATGCGGGATCGCAAAGAGACTGTCCGTCTCCGGAAAAAGACAGTCTTTCCGTGCTACGTCCGGACACAATTCCTCTTCCTTCGCTTTCTTATCCGATCGGGAGGGAGGTGGATTCTATTTTGTCGTCTTCCTCTTTGCAGCCTTTCTTTGACGGCCTGGACTCATTGCGGGCAGGAAAGGATACGGTTCTGACGGTTGTCCATTTAGGCGATTCCCATATACAGGCCGGATATTACTCCGGACAGGTGATGCGTCTTTTACAGGCGCAGTTCGGAAATGCCGGACGCGGATGGATCGCTCCCTTTAAGTTGAGCCGGACGAACGAGCCGGACGACTATTTTATCTCTTCCGCCATCCGGGAATGGGTGGCCGGACGATGTATCCAGGCAAATAAAAAATGTCCAGTCGGGATCGGGGGGATCGGTATTCAATCCGTTTCTCCTTCTATTAACCTGGATGTGCGTATTGCTCCGAATAACGGAGCCGGTTATTCTTTCAACCAAGCCATTTTTTACCGGGGAGAAAAATCCATGCCGATGTTGCCGACCGGGCCGTTGAAAGATTCCGTACAGACTTCTTTGGCTAAAGCTCCGGCTGTGCCTGGCGTGATGGCTGATACATTCCGTATTGCCTATCCGGTCGACACGCTGCAACTCCACAGCACCCGGCGGAAACAGGGAACGGACCAGTTGCTCCCGGCTTCTTCGTTCAGGAATGTTTATTTCGGTTTTAGCCTGACAAACGGAAATCCGGGTGTCCTGTATCATTCGATCGGGGTAAACGGAGCTATGTATGTCAACTACACAGACGAATCGTATGTGCGGCAACTGGCTTTGCTGAAACCCTCTTTACTGATTGTTTCGTTAGGCACGAACGAGACATTCGGCCGCCGTTTCAACAGCGAAGAATTTAGCGGACAGGTACGGGCGTTTATTTCGCTCGTTAAGAAATATATGCCTGATACAGCCATCCTGCTGACTACACCGCCGGAATGTTACAAACGGACCTATGTAGACAAAAAACGGACTTATGTCCGTAATGCCAATACTCAACTTGCAGCAAAGGCGCTCGTGAAAGTTGCCGGTGAAGAAGGACTTGCCTGCTGGGATCTGTTTACGGCTACGGGAGGAAAAAGCTCCTGCACCAAATGGCATAAGGAGCGGTTAATGGGACGCGACCGTATCCATTTCACAAAAGAGGGCTACCGGGAACAGGGCACTTTGTTGTACCGGGCATTGATGCAAACGAAAAATAAGAGAGATGATGACAGGTGATATTTTAAGTAATATAGGAGGATTTTCAATAGAGAAGCTCGGAGAGCTTTTCCTTTACCATCATAATGCGCCGATATTATTCAGTAGCGGATTGTTTTTCTTCCTTTTTATTGGCTTCCTGATTATTTATATGTCATTGAGGAAGCATTTGCTGGCGCGTATCATTTACGTCACCTTGTTTTCCATCTATTTCTATTATAAGAGCAGCGGATTCTTTTTCTTCCTGCTGCTATTTGTTGCAACGTCCGACTTTTGTATAGCGCAATGTATTGTCCGGACTGCATCCAAATGGGGGCGTAAAGCGTGGGTGATCCTCAGTCTGTGCATTGATCTGGGGCTGCTGGGATATTTCAAATACTTCAATTTCTTACGGGAAATAGTTACGACGGTCAGTCACGAGCTGGGCTATCAGCTCGGTAACACCTCTTTACAAAGCATTTCCTATCAGCCACTGGATATCTTCCTGCCGGTCGGTATTTCATTCTTTACTTTCCAGACTATCAGTTATGTGATCGACGTGTACCGCGGAAGGATAGAGCCGCTTCGCCGTTGGATCGATTATGTCTTTTATGTATCTTTCTTTCCGCAGCTGGTGGCCGGGCCTATTGTCCGCGCCCGCGATTTCCTTCCGCAGATTTATAAAGTGCCGGCCGTTACGCGGGCACAATTCGGGGAAGGCCTGTTTCTTGTTTTATGCGGGCTTTTCAAAAAAACAGTTATTTCCGATTATATCAGCCTTAATTTTGTAGACCGTATATTCGATGCCCCTCTGCTCTACACCGGTGTGGAGAATCTGTTGGGTGTGTATGGCTATGCTTTGCAGATCTATTGCGACTTTTCGGGCTATTCGGATATGGCGATCGGCATTGCTTTGTTGTTAGGTTTCCGTTTCAATATAAACTTCGATTCGCCTTATCAGTCTGCAACAATAACGGAGTTTTGGAGACGTTGGCACATCTCACTTTCTTCGTGGTTGAAAGATTATTTATATATTTCGCTCGGTGGGAACAGGAAAGGAAAAGTACGAACGTATATAAACCTGTTGATTACAATGCTGTTAGGCGGTTTGTGGCATGGCGCATCCATCAGTTTTATCCTTTGGGGCGCTTTACATGGAGTCGCTTTGGCCGTCCATAAATTTGTGATGAACCGTTTCAGCAGTTTCAAGCCGTTAGGATCGGAGATGAAGCCATGGAGAAGGGTTTTGGGCATATTGATTACTTTTCATTTGGTTTGCTTCGGCTGGATTTTTTTTCGGGCCGATTCGATGCAGACGGTAGGTGAGGTGCTGACACAAATTTTCACAAACTTCCATCCGGAGGTGTTTATGCAGTTTGTGGTGGGCTATAAAGGCGTGTTTAGTCTGATGGTTATCGGTTATATTATGCATTTCATGCCTAAATCGGCAGAAAACGGGTTGCAGGCAGTTGTGACTCGTTCTCCGTTACTTGTGCAGGCAGTGATGCTGGTAATAGCTGTCTTTATTGTCGTACAGTTTAAGAGCGCAGGAGTACAGCCGTTTATCTATTTCCAGTTCTAAAAAGAAACTGAGAATAAGTAAATCAGACAAAAATAAGAAGCAGGATTCAGAAATAATATTTATTTTCTATTTCCGAAAAAGACAGGATGGATTGAGTGCGCAAACATGTTATCGAACCAGCCTAAGCCTCCATATATGTCGAAAACAGGTTTTTTTGAGGTACTTATTGTTTATAATTTGAAAATATATTTGGAAATCTCCTCTGATAATCCTTACTTTGCGATAGATACAGATCATTATTTAAAATATAAAGGAGCAATATCCCGATATTCTTTATTAAAAATGGAAAGTGTGTACAAACAACAGCTGTTTGAGGCAGGGACTAATGTGGATAAAGCATTAGACCGCTTTATGGGAAGTGAGGCATTGTATGATAAGTTTCTCTTGAAATTCATTCAGGATACATGTTATAAGCAATTGGAAGATTGTATAAAAACAGGTAATGTATCCGAGGCCTTTATGCAGGCCCATACCATGAAAGGCATCGCCGGAAACCTGGAATTCGAGTCTTTACTGGAAATTCTGGTGCCTATGACAGAACAGCTGAGAAGAGGGGATATGACAATGATAAAAGAAGAACAAGAGGAGTTAAAACTACGCTATGAGAAGTTGTATGCTGTTATAAAAGGAAATCATTAGGTAGAAAACAGGAGGGTAATATCATGGATGAACATTTTTCGCAATCGGGAACGGACCTTGAGTATAGTTTGCTGATGGGGCTCACGGGAGTCAGTGTCAGTAAACATCTGTTGGATGAACACTTTACTCTTTTATGGGCAAATGACTTCTATTATGACATGATCGGATATTCCAAAGAGGAATACGAGACTCTTTTCCATAACCAACCGGATTTGTATTATAAGGGATATGAAGAGCTTTGGGATATGTTAGCCCAAAAGGTATATGAAACAATCGAGAATAAAGCGGACGGTTATGAGCTTGTCACACAAATGCCGGTGAAGGGCGGAATAAAATGGATAAAACTGACTTCGACCTTTACCACCCAACTTCAGAATGGTGTACCTATGTCCTATACGGTTATGACTGATGTCGAAGATATCATGCAAGCCCGCCTTGAACAGACAATCGCCTATGACAATCTGCCTGGTTTTATCGCAAAATATAAGGTGAAAGATGACGGCTGTTTCGCAATGATGGAGGCGAACGATAAATACCTGAACTTTGCCGGTGTCGAAAGAAATATGATCTCTGGTTTTACCCCTTTTTCCCGGTTGGACGAGAAGAGCCGGAGTGTACTGAATGAACATGTTCCTTTAATGCAGAAGGGCGAATCCGTACATTTTGTAATTCAATCCAAAGATAAAAACGGTACGGATGCCTGGTTGCAGTTGAATGGCGAATGCATCGGATGGGAAGGAAAAGAGCCGGTCTACCTTGTTGTTTTCATCGATATAACGGACATTACAGAGCAGCGCGAGTTGCAGAAAAAGCTGGAAGAACAATCCGAACAATTAAAAGAAGCTCTTGATTTTGCAGAAAAGGCCAATCAGGCCAAGTCTGATTTCCTGGCCCGTATGAGCCACGATATCCGTACACCTATGAATGCCATTGTCGGGATGACTGCCATAGCCGGTGCCCATGTGGATGACAAAGAACGGGTCCTTGACTGCCTGAACAAGATCACCGGTGCTTCCAAACTGCTGCTCAGCTTGATTAACGAGGTGCTGGATATGTCGAAAATTGAAAGCGGACGACTCAAGCTATCCGATGATGAACTGAATATAGGAGAATTGTTGCAGGATTTGGTTATTATGATGCAGCCGGAGATTCGGAGTAAACAACATCAGTTGGATATCCATCTCATGGGGATGCAACATGAGAATGTAATTGGAGATATACAGCGGATCAAACAGGTTTTGATGAATATCCTGTCCAACGCGATAAAATATACGCCGGACAATGGGCGGATCCTGATCCGGATCAATGAAAAGTCTTTCCGGGACGGAATCGGGTATTATGAATTTGTTTTTGAGGATAACGGAAGAGGGATGAAACCCGAATTTCTTTCAAGGATATGCCAGCCGTTCGAACGGGCGGACGATCAAGATATTGCAGGTATACAAGGTACGGGGCTTGGCATGTCGATCAGCCATAAGATCGTACAGATGATGGGTGGCGATATACTGATCGAAAGCGAATACGGCAAAGGTTCCCGTTTTACCATAAACATGCCATTACGCCTCCGTGAGCAGGATGCCACGGAGGCGATAGACATCCCTGGGATGTCCGTTCTTGTGGTCGATGATGACCGGATTGCCTGCCAGGGTACTTGCAATTGCCTGGAGGATATTGGTATAAGATGCGATTGGGTTTGTTCCGGCGAGGAGGCTGTAGAGATTGCCAGAGAGAGAAGCGAAAAGAATGATGCGTATTTTGCTATTATAATGGACTTGAAGATGCCCGGGCTGAATGGTATCGAAACTACCCGGTTACTCAGGGCGGCAGTGGGGCCTGACATCCCGATTATTATTTTATCCGCATATGATGTGGAAGAGTACGAATCAGATGCCCAAAAGGCGGGTGCGAATGGATTTATTACAAAGCCTTTATTCAAATCTAAATTGATTCAGGTATTGAAAAGGTTTATAGACAAGGAGAATGTCCGGGGGCATATCACTCCGACTAAACTGTCCGATGCCGATTTTTCGGGTAAGCGTATCCTGTTAGTGGAAGACAATGAATTGAATCTTGAAATAGCTGTAGAGATCATAGGAAGTACTGGTGTGTCTATCGATACGGCAGTGAATGGTCTTGAAGCTGTAAACATGGTCTCTCAATCTCCCGAAGGATTCTACCAGATGATCTTAATGGACATCCAGATGCCGGTGATGGACGGTTATGAGGCAACCCGCCGGATCCGTACCCTCGAACGTGCGGATGTTTCCGGTATACCGATTATAGCCATGACTGCCAATGCTTTTTCCGAAGATGTAACGAATGCGCTTGAAGCCGGAATGAATTATCACCTGGCGAAACCGATCGATATTGTTGCCTTGATGGCAGTATTGGACAAATATTTGTAAAGGAGCTTTGTTTTTTAACCTATGCTTTGCATTTAAAATACCTATGCTTTCTTTTTAAAACACCTATGCTTTATATCCTAAGTATAGGCGTTTTGTTTTTAATAGGCATCAACGATACTCTCACTTCTCAGTTGCCTGTCGAAAGAGGCTTTATCCAGCTGGGTCGTAACGTGAATGGTTACCGGCTCGCCCGGCAAGAGGTCGAAATAGTTGTCGGAGAAGAAATTGTCGATGTCGTCGATACTAAGAAATACGCCCCGGGCAAAAACGTCGCTGCTGACTGTCACATCGTAGCCGTCTCCGGCCGGGACCGATGTCATTTGGATATCGGCTTTCGGGAAGTCGATATCTTTATAACGGTCAAAGAAGTAATTATTTGTGATTACTTCACCGTCTTTTCCGTTCTCGGTGAAACGGGCGTTTACAACGACTTCATTCGTTTTCTTTCCTCCCAAGACGCTTTCTACCGGGGCGGTGAACTGTATCTTGCTTGTGTTTGCAGGCAGCGTTACATCCTTTTTCTGTTCAAACAGGACGTTGCCTTTCAAGTCCATGACGCGGACGTCGAGCAGGCCTTTCGTTGCCTGTAAGCGGTCGGAGACGATGTAGATATTCAGTGTGTCGTCTTCTGCAATCGGAGAGACGAGGATGTCCCGAAACGCTTTCTTTGCGAAATAATGCTGGGCTTTCCAACGCCCGTAATAGTCACGGCTCGACCAGGAAGCGACCGGCCAGCAATCATTATGCTGCCAGAACAGGGTTCCCATATTGTAAGGCATCATGCGCCGGTGCGCTTCGATTGCTGTCTTGATCGCATCGCCCTGAAGCAGTTGCCCCATGTAAAGGAAATTCGGGAAGTCTTTGGGCTTCCGGTATTCGTTCAGCAGGTACCATTCGATCAGGCCGTTGGCATGGCTACCGGCACGCTGATGTGCCATCATCACTTCCGAATAGATATCATGGTCACGTTCTTCCGGTGCATATTTCAGGACGGACTGGTACTCCGGAAACGACTGGAAACCGTACTCCGAGAAGAAGCGGGCACGTATCTTGTTGTAGTTCGCAATGCTGTCCTTGGCATGCCATACTCCCCAGTAGTGGGCGTCGCCGTTCGGGTTCCAGTTCTCTTTGCCGCTTTCGCATTTGGCATCCGGATCGCCGCCGTATGGGGAGGAGGGCAGGTAGAAGGCGGTCGGGTCATATTCCTTTACGACTTCGGGCAGTAGTTTATGGAAAAGCTCCTTGTCGTCTTTCCGCATTTCTTCCAACACACCCAGCTTCTCGTATTTCTGCATCCAACCCCAGTTGAACCAGGCTGTATGGATTTCGTTGTTTCCGCACCAGATCGCAATGCAGGGGTGGTTGCGCAGGCGGACGACATTGTCGATCGCTTCCTGCCGGATGTTCTCTAAGCGTTCCGGTGTCATCGGGTAGGTACTGCATGCAAACATGAAATCCTGCCAGACCAGAATGCCGTACCGGTCACAAAGATCATAGAAGAGATCGTTCTCGTAGATACCACCGCCCCAGACACGGAGCATATTCATATTGGCATTGACGGCATCGAGAATCGTTTTTTCGTAGCGTTCGGGCGTGACACGCGGCAGGAAGTTATCCTGTGGGATGTAGTTGGCCCCTTTGGCAAAGACCGGTTTACCGTTCAGTTCAAAATAGAAGGTCGTGCCGTCCTTGTCTTTGTCGCGAACGACGCGAAGGCTGCGGATACCGATGTTGGTAGTAACCGTATCGGCCACCTTGCCGTCCATTGTGACGGTGGCTGTGAAAGGATAGAGGTGGGCTTCCCCCAGACCGTTCGACCACCAGAGTTTGGGATTACGGACGACGAGGTCGGTCTCGATCAGGTTCTTGCCCTTCTTCATACGGGCGTTTTTTGTCCAAGTCTCCCTGATACCTCCGGCTTTGAGGGTGAGCGTGGCTTCTCCCTCTTTGTCGGCGATGACTTCGACACGGGTTTTGATCTCTGCTCGTTTGGCATTGACTTTCTCCTGGATATATTGGACGTTGTCGATGCGGGCATCATTCCAGCCGATCAGGTAGACTGAACGCCAGATACCGCTTGTGACAAGACGGGGTCCCCAGTCCCAGCCGTAATGGTAGCCTGCCTTGCGTGCGAAGACGCTTACCTTCTTATCGAACACGCCACCGTTCTCGGACTGGTCGTTGCCGGCTTCGATTGGATGTTGCAGGGCGTCGAAGTTCGGTATATCCATTTTGATAGGAGAATGGAAGTAGATGCGGAGTTCGTTGCCGTCCCTCTTTAACAGACCTTTGACAGGGATGAGCCACTCACGGAACATATTGTTGGCTTTCAGGATGCAGGAATCGTTCAGGTAGACATCGGCATAGGTGTCGAGCCCTTTGAAATCCAGGTCGATATTGTCCTTGTCGAACACATCGGGGGCGACGTCGAGGGTCGTCTTATATTCCCAATCCTCCTTGTCCACCCATTGCACGCCCCGTTCGTTCAGGCGATAGAAGGGATCTTCGATGATCCCGTTGTCCATCAGATCCGTATGGACAACCCCCGGCACGGTGGCCGGATACCAGTTATTGCCGCGAACCTGTTTGAAGGTCCAGCCGCTGTCGATGTTTTGTTCAGACACTCCATCCGCCATTGCCGGAACCGCAACCATAAGGACAGAGGCAAGGGCAAGGGCGGAGGCGATAGTTTTGTAACGCATAATCATGTTTTTTGTTTCTACTAAACAATAACAGATCGCGTTGTGTTTAGTTCTGGCTTATCCCAACGCCTTTTTGTTTGCTTCATTGATCGGGTTCTTCCCTTCTGGGGTGTAGAGCTGGTCGATGCGGGCGGCGTAGGCTTTCTCCACTTTACCGCGTACGATCTTCATCGTGCTGTTGACCATGCCGTTCTGCTCCGTGAAAGGTTCCGGCAAGACAGCAAAGGCAGCAGGCAACCAGCGGTCGGGGAAGAGGGGCGACAGGTCGCCCCCTTTGCGGAAACGGTCTATCTGCGACTGGATGATCCGGATCGCTTCCTCGCGTCCTTTATCGGAGGAAAGATCGAGATGCTGGTGCGCCAGGTGTTTCTTCAGACGTTCTTTGTTCGGAACGACAAGGGCAACGGTGTACGGACTCTGGTTGTTATACAGGATCAACTGGTCGATGCAGGAAGAATGTTCGACCAGCGCCTCCTCGATCCCTTCGGGACTGTACTTCTCCCCGTCACTGCCGATCAGCAGGCTTTTGAAGCGGCCGAGCACATACAGCAGGCCGTCCGTTCCCATATAGCCCATATCTCCCGTGTAGAGCCATCCGTCGCGTACGGTTTCGGCCGTCGATACCGGGTTCTTCCAATAGCCCGCCATCACGTTTTCGCCCCGTATGACGATCTCGCCTTTCTCGCCTGCCGGAAGCTCCTTGCCGTCGGCATCGCATATCTTCAGGTCGAGCGGACGAACCAGTACGCCGCTGCTTCCGAACGTATGCCGGCGCGGGCCGTTGGTCGAAATTACCGGAGTGGCTTCACTCAACCCGTAACCCTGGTACATCGGCAGGCCGATTGCGTAATAGAACTTCTGCAGGTCTTTGTCCAACAGGGCGCCTCCGCCGATGAAGAACCGGAGTTGACCGCCGAAATTCTCACGTACCTTGGTGAAGAGCAGTTTGTCGAACAGGTTGACAAGCGGTTTCAGCAGGCAGCGGGCACCACGTCCCTTATCCTCCCCGCCGTCGCCATTATAGAGGTAGGCGACCTTGAGGGCGAAGTTGAACAGGCGGGTCACCTGTTTGCCCTGTGCCCGGATGCCTTGCTCGATGTTCTTCTTGAAATTTTTGGCCAACGCCGGGACGCTCAGGATCAGGTAGGGTTTGAACTCTTTGATATTGACCGGGATGTTCTTCAGCGTCTCCAACCCGGTACGTCCCACCTGTACGGTCGCGACCGATGCCCCCTTCGACATGAAGATATAGAAGCCGACCACATGCGCGAAACAATGGTCGAGCGGGAGGATCACCAGCGTACGCCAAGTGTCGTCGATGTCGACGCAGGAGAGCGCCTGCTCCACATTGGCCGTATAATTACGATGCGTGAGGATGACGCCTTTCGGGTCGGCTGTCGTTCCGGAGGTATAGGTGATAGTCGCGTAATCGCCATCCTGCAACGACTTGCCGATAGTCAGGAACTCATCCAGCGGATGCGCTTCCAGATACGCGTCTCCCATCCGGAGAACTTCGGAGAGGGGGATCTCTTTCTCCTTATATTCTGTCTGCCCGTCCATCACGATCACTTTCTCGACGAGGGGAAGGCGGTCCATGATAGCCCGTATCTTCTTCAGCTGGTTACCGGAGACGAGGATGTATTTCACGTCGGCATGCACGAGGCGGAACAGCAGGTCGTTCGCTTCCTCCAGTTTAATGGAAAGCGGGACGTTGGTCGCACCGGCGTAGAACATGGCCAGTTCACCGATGATCCAGGCATTACGGCCTTCGGAAAGGAGCGCCATGTTGTCTCCCTTCTTCACTCCGAGAGCCATCAATCCGGCACCAGCCGTATAGACTTGCTGCTGGACCTCCTTATAGGTCGTCGGCTCGAACTTGTCCTTCGTCTTCTCCCACAGGAAAGGGTTGTCGGGATATTGCTTCACCGAACTCTCGAAAAGGTCTATAATTGTCTTCTTCATGTCTGATATCTATTTAATTGGTTTATTCTGATTTTGGGAAGAGGCAGTTCCCTTACCAGGGAATAGGCTCTTCCCTTACCGGGGAACAGGCGTTTCCCTGATCGGGGAAATGGCACTTCCCTTAGTGCTTGCCGCGCACGTGAGTTAGTGCGTGCCACGCACTAAAGGACGGGCACTTTCCCGATCTCTTCCATATATCCGCAAGCCGCCTCGACCGTCGGTACGTTCTTGATCACGATACTGCGTTTCCCGTTCTGTTCCCGGAGGTTACATTCGCGTGGATGCTTCTGGATAAAGCCGAGCAGTTTGTCGAATGCCTCGCTCTGGTAGTAGGGGCTGTCGGGGTTGGCGACGAGGAAGATATTCATCTGCCCCTTTTTCAGCACGACCTTCTCCATCCCCAACTGCTTTGCCATACGGCGCAGGCGGACGATGCGGATCAGTTCTTTCCCTTCCTTCGGCACCTTCCCGAAACGGTCCTTCAGGCGTTCGGTAAAGGCAAGTATGTCGCGCTCTTCCTCCATCTTGTCCAACTCGCGGTAGAGGGAGACGCGCTCGGAGTCGTTCGGTATATAAGTCGGCGGGAACATCAGTTCCAGATCGCTTTCGATATAGGTTTCGCGGACGTATTCGCTGCCCGTGTCGGGATGCTTCTCGGTCGCGTCGGTGTAGAGGTCGGCAAACTCTTCGGTCTTCAATTCGTCTACGGCCTCCTCCAGAATCTTCTGGTAGGTCTCGTAGCCGAGGTCGGCGATGAAGCCGCTCTGTTCGGCCCCCAGCATGTTGCCGGCTCCCCGGATGTCGAGGTCCTGCATGGCGATGTGGATGCCGCTGCCCAACTCGGAGAAGTTCTCGATTGCCTGCAAGCGGCGTGCCTCCTGCGTAAGTGAGGAGAGGGGCGGCGAGAGTAGATAACAGAAGGCCTTGCGGTTGCTTCGTCCTACACGTCCGCGCAGCTGGTGCAGGTCGGAGAGGCCGAACTGCTGGGCATTGTTGATGATGATCGTGTTGGCATTCGGCACATCGATACCGCTCTCGACGATGCTGGTCGCAATCAGCACGTCGTATTCGTAATTGACGAAGTCGAGGATGATCTTTTCCAACTTCTCCGGTTCCATCTGCCCGTGGCCGACGGCTATGCGGGCGTCCGGCACTTCGCGTCTGACCAGCGCCTCCATCTCGTAGATGTTCTGGATGCGGTTGTTGATGAAGAACACCTGCCCGTTGCGGCTCATCTCGAAGTTGATCGCTTCGCGGATGATGTCGGGGTTGAAGCGTTCCACTTCGGTCTGTACCGGATAGCGGTTGGGCGGGGGCGTCGTGATGCTCGACAGGTCGCGGGCGCCCATGAGTGAGAACTGGAGCGTGCGTGGGATCGGCGTCGCAGTCATCGTGAGCGTATCCACGTTGGCTTTCAACTGGCGTAGCTTCTCTTTGACGGAGACGCCGAACTTCTGCTCTTCGTCGATGATCAGCAGGCCGAGGTCTTTGAACTTGACGTCTTTGCCGACGATACGGTGCGTACCGATGATGATGTTGACTTGCCCCTCTTTCAGGTCTTTCAGAATCTCTTTTATGTCTTTTGCCGTACGTGCCCGGCTGATATATTCGATCCGGCAGGGGAAATCCTTCAGACGTTCGGAGAAAGTCTGGTAGTGCTGGAAAGCGAGAACGGTGGTCGGGACTAACACCGCCACCTGTTTGTTGTCTGCCACAGCCTTGAAGGCAGCGCGGATGGCGACTTCAGTCTTTCCGAAACCTACATCGCCGCAGATCAGGCGGTCCATCGGGCGGTCGTTCTCCATATCCGTTTTCACGTCGGCGGTCGCCTTCATCTGGTCCGGCGTATCTTCGTAGATGAAGCTGGCCTCCAACTCGTGCTGCATGAAGCTGTCCGGGCTGTAGGCAAATCCCTTTTCCTGTTTCCGCTTGGAATAGAGGAGAATCAGGTCGCGGGCGATGTCTTTGACTTTCGACTTGGTCCGTTCCTTCATCTTCTCCCAGGCTCCGGTCCCGAGCTTACTCAGTTTGGGCGGCTCGCCGCTGTCTTTGCCTTTGTACTTGGACAGTTTGTGGAGGGAATGGATGCTGACAAAGATGATGTCGTTGTTCTGGTAGATCAGCTTGATTGCTTCTTGCATCTTGCCGTTCACTTCGGTGCGGACCAATCCGCCGAACTGTCCGACGCCGTGGTCGATGTGGACGATGTAGTCGCCGGTCGTGAATTGGTTCAGCTCTTTCAGCGAGAGGGAGAGCTTGCCGCTCCGTGCCTTGTCGCTTTTAAGGTTGAACTTGTGGAAGCGGTCGAATAGTTGATGGTCCGTGAAGAGGCAGATGCGCAGCGTCTCGTCGGCGAAACCTTCGTGTATCGTCTTGTTGACGGAGGTGAAGGGGAGGTCGTCTCCCCGGTCCTCGAAGATCGCGCGGATGCGGGCGGCTTGCTTCTCTACGTCGCTCAGTATATATAATGTATAGCCGTCTTCTATGTATTTGTGGAAAGATTCGCTTACCAGATCGAAGTTCTTGTGGTAAATCGGTTGCACCTCTGTGGCAAAAGTTAGTGTCGCATCTGCTGTTCCTGTCGGACGTGCACCGAAATGGAGGCGGCGGAAACCGAGGGCGGCATGCAGGAAATCTTCACCTGTCACTAACTTTGTCCGCATTTGTTCGGCGTCAGCAAAAGAGTCTTCGTCTCCTACGACCGGCTCTTCGTTCCAGATGCTGCCGATCCGTTCCTTCACCCATGCCAGGTCTTTGAAGGCGAGCAGGGTGGCGGGGGGTAACGAGTCCAATAGGGATGAGTTCGTGCGGTTGCCTCTTGTCATCTCCGGCACGATATAAATGCTGTCTAACTTCTCTTTCGATAACTGCGTCTCTACGTCAAACGAGCGTATCGTCTCCACTTCGTTGCCGAAAAAGTCGATACGGTACGGAAATTCGTACGAGAACGAGAACACGTCCAGGATACTGCCGCGCAGGGCGTATTGTCCCGGTTCATAGACATAATCCACCTGCTCGAAGCCGTATTCGTCCAGAACGTCGGAGACAAACATATTGTCCAGTTTCTCGCCGACACTGATCTTCAGCGTGTTTTCCTTCAGGACTTCGCGGGAGATCACTTTCTCGGCCAGTGCGTCCGGATAAGTGACGATGACGAAGGGGATGTCCGGGTCCTGCAACGTGCTGAGCACTTCGGTACGCAGGATTTCGTTAGCCGGATCCACATGACCGTACTTGATCGCACGCCTGTAGGCGGAAGGGAAGAAGTAGATTCCGTCGCCTCCGGTAAGTTGAACCAGGTCATGGTAAAAATAGCCGGCTTCTTCAAGGTCGTTTAACACACACACATAGCTCCCCCTTCTTTTTGAAAAAAGAGAAGCTATTGTCATTGCGGCCCCTGAACCGTTCAGTCCTTTCAGAAATATATTGCGGGACGTATCGCCTTTTAGCAGGGTATTTAATGCCGCCACTTGCGGATGGGCGGCATATTGTTTCAGTAAATCTTGTACCTCCAATGTGATATGTTCTTTTCGCAAAGGTAGGCTTTTTGTTCAAAATAGTAGACAGGCATAGTATTAAATCAATTAAAATATGTACCTTCGCCCTACAAATTTAGAAGGATTATGTCAGACAGTATTGTTATTATTCCCACTTACAACGAGAAGGAGAATATCGAAAATATTATTCGGGCGGTATTTGGGTTGGAGAAAGAATTTCATATTTTGATTATAGATGACGGATCGCCCGATGGTACGGCGGATATTGTAAAACGATTGCAGAAAGAGTTTCCCGAAAGCCTTTTCATGGTGGAACGTAAAGGTAAATTGGGATTGGGTACGGCTTATATCTGCGGATTCAAGTGGGCGATAGAACACAAGTACGATTTTGTATTCGAAATGGATGCAGACTTCAGTCATAATCCGAATGATCTTCCCAAACTATATGCAGCCTGTACGGAACAGGGGGGCGATGTGGCAGTCGGTTCCCGTTATTGCAATGGCGTGAATGTCGTGAACTGGCCGTTGGGACGTGTGCTGATGTCTTACTACGCTTCCGTATATGTCCGTTTTGTAACAGGTATGAAGGTGCAGGATACGACGGCCGGTTTCAAGTGTTACCGCCGTGAAGTGCTCGAGACGATCGACTTGGATCATATCCACTTCAAGGGATATGCCTTTCAGATAGAAATGAAGTTTACAGCATATAAATGTGGCTTTAAAATAGTAGAGGTTCCTATCATTTTCATCAACCGGATATTGGGAACTTCAAAGATGAACTCTTCTATTTTTGGAGAAGCCCTGTTCGGCGTATTAAAGCTGAAGTGGTGGAGCTTATTTAAGAAGTTTCCACAAAAAGGGAACCGGAAGGCAATTACCGGATAATATATTACTATATATAAACAGAAAAAGCTGCATCTCGAAAGGTGCAGCTTTTTCTGTTTATATATATTTTTCTTTTATTCCTGATTCAATGCTTTCAGTGAGAAATAGAAGGTTGTTCCTTTTCCTTCTTCCGATTCAAACCAAAGCTTACCGCCGAGTTGTTCAACAAAGTCTTTACAGAGCATCAATCCCAAACCGGAACCTTTTTCGTTGTTGGTTCCGTAGGATGTAAAGTGCGTATTTTGTTTGAGCAGTTTACCCTGATCCTCGGCTTTAATGCCTTTACCGGAATCCTTGACACTGACGATGACAAAATTGCCGTCTGTTTTGGTCGAGACTGTAATTGTTCCCTTTTCATAGCTGAATTTAACAGCATTTGAAACCAAATTACGGACGATTGTCTTTACCATATCGATATCCACCGATCCCATCAATTCTTTATCCAAGCCATCAATAATGATAGAAATGCCTTTCTGGGCAGCCATCGGAATAAAGATCTCAGCAGTACTGCTTACGATACTGTTGATGTCTACTTCTTGCTTATAGATACTTTGTTTGTTCAGCCGGTTTTTAGCCCATTTCAGCAGGTTGTCGAGAAGCTGGAATATTTCTTCCGATGTCTTATTCATCATCTGAAGCATCTCATAAACTTCGTCACTGACCTGATTTTTATCGACCATCATCAGGATGGCATTATTCATCATTTTAAGAGAACCAAGTGGGGAGCGCAAGTCGTGAGCAATGACAGAATAGAGCGTGTCGCGTGATTCGATTGTGCTTTCAAGCTCCTGTTTGATACGTTTAATACTGAACAGTTCGTAACGGTGGGCGACGCGTTTCACCAGTTCTTCCCGTTGGAAAGGCTTTGTTACATACTCTGTTGCCCCGAGTTGATAGCCTTTTACGATGCTTTGCATATCACTCAGCGCTGACATAATAATGACGGGAATGTTGTTTGTTTCAGGGTTGCTTTTTAAATGTTGCAAGACCTCGTAACCATCCATCTCCGGCATCATGATATCAAGCAGAATAAGATTGGGATGCTTTTCCTGAGCGATGCGTAGCGCTTTAGCCCCGCTGTCTGTCGTAAGTAGCGTGTAACCCTCTTTTTTTAATATAGCTTGTACAAGCATTACGTTAGTAGGTACATCGTCTACTACTAATACAGTATATTGTGATGCTAAGTTTTCCATTTGATTCTGTACTTTTCTTGATATTCAATCACTATCAATGATACAAATGTATTTAATTCTATTGAAATAATTGTTCTTTTTTTCTGAAAATAAATTTTACTTTAGTAAAACTTTTATCCTTGTTTTTAGTTCTTCAGGGTTAAAGGGCTTAAGAATAAAATCGTTAGCCCCTTTTTCAAAGAGACGTTTTCTGTCGGAATCACTTTCAACACTGGTCAGGATCAGGATCGGGATACGCGAAAATACTTCATCTTCTTTCAGTACCGTGACAAATTCTTCACCACTCATTTCCGGCATCATTAAATCTGAAATGATAGCGTCTGGTATATTTCCTGCCCTAAGCCAATTAAGTGCGATGATCGGGTTTTCCACATACTTTACGTTGTATCCGGATAAATAAAGTATTATAATTTTAGCGATTTCCGGCTTATCGTCTACTAAAAGGACGGATTTATTCATAAGGCTGTCGTTATTGGGTTTCATTTATATATTTATTTGACAAATATAATCATTTGTCTGAAATAACCTTCTTAAGTCAGAGGCTTTTTGTAGAAATTATTCTTTAAGTTTGCACCATGAAATCGAATTTACTTCTTTTAGCGCTTTTATTAGTAAGCTGTCAGCCGGAAATGCCTGTCACTTCTTCTATCCTGGTGGAAGGGGAGGGCTTGACGATTCCGGTAAATAAAGAATTGTATGGCTTGACAATAGAGGAGATCAATCATGCGGTAGATGGAGGTATTTATGCCGAACTTATACAGAACCGCAGTTTTGAGGATGGAGTGCCGCCCTTGAACTGTCCGTTTGATCCTGTCCGCCGCGTTCTGACAACGCCGAATGGTTGGACTATTCCTTTTTTGCGTCCTGATTCGGTCCCCGGATGGCGTCGTTTTTCGTCTACTTCCTATATATATCCGGACACGAAAGAGTTGATTAATGATAAAAACCGTCGTTCTCTTTTAGTATCTGTTTCGGCTTCAGCGGAAACAGGAAAAGGGGGTGTTATTGCGGATGGATATCAAGGAATTCCAATTCGTGAAGGTGAGAAATATGATTTGTCTTTTTACATAAAAGGTGCTTCTATGGTTCCGAAGACTGTGAGTTTTGCTTTGGCTGATTCGACGGGGAAAACTGCTTTCAGCGAAGTCTTTCGTGTTGCTCCGGCTTATGAGTGGAAGAAGTATAAACATACTTTTACGGCGACATCGACTACCGGTAAAGCGGTGTTAACCGTCACGACAGACAGTTCGGCTGTCTTCTGGCTGGATGTTGTATCCCTCTTTCCGCAAAAGACCTGGAAGGAGCGGCCGAACGGATTACGGCCGGAGTTGATGGAGTTAATTGCCGCTTTGCAACCTAAATTCATCCGTTTTCCGGGAGGTAGCTTTGTCGAAGGATACACGGCCGGCACCTATCCTGTCTGGCGCGAAACGATCGGCGATATTGCCGAACGCAAGCATTTCTGGAATGTCTGGGCCTATGGCACGACAAACGGAGTCGGTTATCATGAATACCTGCAGATGTGCGAGGACCTGAACGCCGAGCCCGTCTATGTCATTAACAGCGGTGTGACCAGCCAGAGTCGCCGTCCGCGTTACGAAGATATTACGGCGATGGACAAACTGGTACAGGATGCTTTGGATGCTATTGCCTATGCCAACGAACCTGCCGATTCCATCATGGGTGCACTGCGTGCAAAGCATGGACATCCGGAACCCTTCGGATTGAAATATGTAGAGATAGGGAGTGAAAACTACGGACAAGAGTACTCGAAGCGTTTCGCCCTGTTTAAGAAGGCGATCAATGAAGTTTATCCGGATGTTACGGTGGTAAGCAGTTCCTATATAAAAGGAAAGAACCGGAACGAATGGTCGGACACGCATCTTTACGCGAGTGAATCTTTCCTGATCTCCAATTACAACAGATATACAGCCGGACGGTATTCGCGTCGTATGCCTCCTGTGTTTATCGGCGAGTTCGGGTTATCCGGCGGAACACAGCCCGGAAGCTTGCGGGCTGCTATCGCAGAGGCCTGTTTCCTTGTCGGCGTGGAGAACGGACAGGATATCGTAAGGCGTTTGGCTTATGCCCCGATCGTCGGAAACACGAAATACAAGATGGAACGCTATCCGGCTATTTCCTTTGATGGCGGGCAGATTGCCGTTTCTCCCTCTTACCACCTGCTGCAAATGTTCGGCAGCAACAGGGGTGACGAAGTCTTGAAGACGGAAGTGCGAACGTATCAGAAACCGCAGGTTACGTTCGGGCGTGCCGGCATCGAGATGTTCGACAATAGTTATGACTTTAAGGAAGTGAAAATAAATAATTCGCCGGTTACGGAAGGAACGGTTATGACGGGAAGCTGGAAAGTAGACCAGGGAACTTTGATTCCCGTACCGAACCGCTGGAACTACCTCTTGTTGGGTGATTCCACCGCTTATGATTATACCTTTTCCGCCGATATCAGAAGGACGAAAGGGAGCGGGCAGATCCAGTTCCGTGTGCGTGACAACGGGTTGCCCGGCGAACAGAACGACTATATCGGGATGACAATCGGAGGGGGCTTTGCCGAGCTTTACCGCCAGGCCGGTGGAGTGAGGGATACGTTATGCGCTCCCGTATCCTATCCGTTCCAGAGCAATCGCTGGTATAATGTAAGGATAAGCTGCAAGGATGAGCATATCAGTTGCTTCGTCGATGATACATTGGTTCATGATGTTATCATTCCTTCCATTCCGTCGTTGGTTTCAACCGCGACGCTTGATAAGGAAAACAATACGGTTATCCTGAAAGTGGTCAACACGACTCAGCATGAAGAAAGGACAGAGCTCGACCTGCAAGGTCTCAGCGTTAAAAATACGGCAGAAATCATCCAGCTGACAGGTGATCCCGATGCGCGTAATACTTTCGGCAAACCGGATGCAATCATGCCGGAAACGAAAGAGATTACATTCTCTATGAGTGGTCCCAAAGTATATAATTTCCCTCCGAACTCGATTACGATTATGAAGCTCAAAGTCGATTGATATTTGGATAGGCATCGGAGCAGAAACGGATGCCCATCCAATTGTTATCCGATGCCTATCCGTTTCTCGTCCGGTACTTATCGGATAAAACAAGAAAAGGCTGCCTTTTGCGAGACAGCCTTTTCAGTTTTGTATAACGTTGATTAATGAACCAACATGTCGGGAGTGATCTTAACGAACTTGTCGGTGTCGGCTTTGCGCAGCTTCACACTGCCGTCATTCCAATTGGAAGGCCAGCCGCCGATGATATGTCCTAAGAATACAACCTTGATTTCGTGCAAACCTTTTGACAACGCTGCAGAACTGTCATGACGGGAGAAACGTTTTACTTCGCCGCCGTTGTTCACTAACAATTTGCCGTCGATCCAGACTTCTTCGTTATCGGAAGAAATATAGTAGACGCCGTCTTCCGGAATGTTTACATAGCCGGTTGCGATGGCCGCATATTGCTTAACACCGCGCATCGATTCGCTTGTCTTGACAACGCTGGTGATTTCACGCAAATCTTTGATCACGGATTTCTTCCATTCCTTTGCGTCAACCAATTTGGAGGTGTTCAGGTACATTCCGTCCGTCACCTGCATTTCCAGGCCCGGAGTAGTCTTGGCTACTTCCTTGGCCGGTGCCAACGCCTGCTTTTCAACTGTGATCGTACGTGTCTTGCTCATCTTGCCGGAAGGCAATACGGAGCGGATCTTCAGCACGCCGGATTCCGTAAACTCGATAGGAGCGGAGTAAACCGTCGATTCGGGAGTCGGTTCTGTTCCGTCGATCGTATAAACCACCTTGATCGGGCGGCTTGTTTTAAATTCCAGGGAAGCCTTGTCTGTGAAAGCTACGAAGTTGCAGGAACCGTTCGGTTGTTCGGGTTGCGGGATATGGTAGTTGACATTCAGCGCATCCAAACGAACCAGTGCATTGTCCAGACGACGTTCGAAATCCTTATAATCCTTGCGTGCCAGCGGTGTCCAACCTATTTCGGCAACAGCCAGGACACGCGGATAAGCGCGGTATTCCAGAAGATCTGTGTTGTACATATATTCAGACCACAAATTGCTCTGTACGCCTTTGATGAAATGGTCTTTTCCGGCAGCCACCAATGTGTCGGGCGTCGGGTTGTAGGCATATACTCTTTCCAACGGGTCGTAACCGCCGATCGAAACCGGTTCGATCTTGGGATCGCCCTGGAACTGGTCGATGTACATACCGTTGCTGCTCGGAGTCATGATCGCTTCGTGTCCCAGATTGGCAGCAGCGATACCGCCTTCTTCGCCACGCCATGACATGACAGTTGCAGTAGGAGCAAGGCCGCCTTCCAGGATTTCATCCCAGCCGATGATCTTCTTTCCATGCTTTTCAGCCAGGTATTTTTCCATACGCTGAACGAAATAGCTCTGCAGCTTTTCTTCGGCGGAGTGTTCCTTGTCTGCTTTCAAACCCTCTTCGCGGATACGTTTCTGGCAAAGCGGACAGTTTTTCCAGCTGATCTTCGGACATTCGTCACCTCCGATATGGATATATTCGCCGGGGAAAAGAGGAGCGACTTCATCGAATACGCCCTGCATGAACTCGAACGGTTCTTCTTTTCCGGCGCACATGACGATATCTTCCACACCCCAGATAATACGCGGAGTGGTCGGCTCGCCCTTGCAGGAAAGTTCGGGATAGGCGGCGATGGCAGCCAGTTCATGTCCCGGAAGTTCGATTTCCGGCACGATCGTGATAAAGCGGTCGGCGGCATATTGAACGATCTCCTTGATCTGGTCCTGTGTATAGAAACCTCCGTATTCGGTACCTTCACCATCGATACGTTTGGAGCCGATTTCCGTCAGCTTCGGGTATTTCTTGATCTCGATACGCCAGCCCTGGTCGTCTGTCAGGTGCCAGTGCATACGGTTGATCTTGAACAAAGCTAACACGTCGAGATGCTTCTTTACGTTCTCCACGGGGATGAAATGGCGGCAAGGGTCGAGCATGATGCCGCGATATCCGAAACGCGGTTCGTCTTTCACGGTCACGCAGGGAGCCGTCCAGGCAATGCCGTTAACAACAGCCTGGCTTTCGATCTCGGCCGGAAGCAGTTGCATGAATGTCTGCATACCGTAGAATAAACCCTGCGGATTCTTTGCTTTGACAGTAACGCCGTTCGGTGTAACATCCAGCGTATAGCCTTCATCGTTTACATCCAGTGTCTCGTCGATCGCCAGTGTGATGCCGTTTGAGGCGGCTTTGTCGCTGACTGTTATCTGATAGCCGGTAGCCAGGTTCATCTGGGCTGCGAAATATTCGGCAACTGTTTTAGCTTCCGGTGTGGAAGCGGAGAAAGCGGTGTTCTTGTTTAGTTTAAAACTGCCCTCGTTCTGGACGAGGCTTACAGGAGTAGGGATTACATTGATGCCCTGGTTGTAAGACATCTGTTTTGTAGGCCCTTCGCTGCACGACGCAAGAATACAAAGTGCTGCGCCAGCACACATCGAAATGAGTTTCATCATGTTTTTTGGTGTTTTTTGTATGAATGTAAAGGGATGTGTCAAAAGTAAGTTCTAACGCTTTAGCGTGTCATTGCGGGCTTGACCCGCAA
>URZO01000010.1 GCA_900552465.1 uncultured Parabacteroides sp.
CTGAGCTAGCGAATCATCCTGTGCGTTACTTCTGTAATGCGGGTGCAAAGGTAGGGCTTTTTTTGATATATGCAATACTTGGGGCGAGTTTTTTACTCGTTAGGTGTTGTTTTTTTCTTTTGAGCCTTTGATATCTCATCCTTTTCCATGAGAGAGTGATCATCTTCCATTAATATAAAACGCTTATAATAAGAAAGAAAAAGCGTTGTCAGGGGGAGCGCTATGATCAGGCCTATGAATCCGAGTAAAGTACCCCATATCGATAAAGACAAAAGAATGATGGCAGGATTCAATCCCATCGCCTTTCCCATAATACGGGGGGTGAGGAACAGATCCTGTATGCATTGTACGATACCGAGGACAAGGATGCCCGAGCCGAAGATTATCCAGAAGTTATCACCTGTTTCGGCAGACTTGAGGAGACTGAGCAATATCATCGGGATGATGCCGATGGTTTGCATGTACGGAATCAGATTCAGGACACCGATGAACAATCCTAAGATGACAGCCAGCGGGAAGTCGACAATTCTAAATCCGATAGCCAACAAAACTCCGACACTGAGCGCAATCAGCGATTGACCGCGGAAATAACGGTTCATGCTATATTCGACATCGTCAGCCAAGCCCTGCACGAAAGGTCTGTAACGCTCCGGGATCAGATGGACCCAGCCGTTTGCTATCCGTTCGTAGTCCAGCAGGATAAAGATGAAATAGAGGAAGATGACGAAGACAATTGTGATACTGAAGAGTATGGAAAAAGTATTGGTCAATACCACCCACATTTTCGGTGCGATCTGCTTGACGGCTTTTTCAATGTTCTCCTTACTCAGCAGTTGTGCCAGTTGGTCGGGGTCGATGTTTTTCTCGATATATTCGGTCCACGCCTGCGGGATCATCGGGATATTCCCGTAGTTCCGGTTATGTTCCTGCATCAGTTCGACAGTCCTGTTGACTTCCTGTGTGACGGAAGGTACGACCAGTACGGTGACCAGCGATAATATCAGAAGCGTGGAGATGAGAACGGCTAAGATGGATAACAACCGGCTTTTCAGTTTCATCTTATACTGGAAAAACCTGACGAACGGTTGCATCATATAAGCCAGCAGCCAGGCTATCAGGAAAGGCAACAAAGCATTGCGCAGGACGGCAATCAGGTAGACGATACCGCTGATCACGGCGAGGCCGAAAAGGATACGCGCCACCCTGTCGAATGTAAACGGTTTATCAAATAGTGGGTTCATATATAATTATTATCTTTGGAGCAAAGATAATGCAAACCGAGAGCAGAATAAAATGAACTCGTTCATTTTTTATGCCGAGGTGCCGCTTATCTTCGCCTTTATGGCAAAGATAAAATAAAGTCAAATAGAAAGGATGATACGAAACAAAATATTACCGGTTTGCCTGCTCTTTTGTTTTCATCTGTTGGCAGAAGCGCAAGTGCCTGCCCCTGTTAAACAATTGTTGCAGGCCCCTTATATGCAGGGCGCTTCTTTTTCCCTGATAGTAAAAGATGTGGCGGACGGCAAGACGGTCTATAGTTATGATACCGGCCGCCTGCTCTCTCCGGCATCAGTCTTGAAGACCGTTACTACAGCTACGGCACTTGAGATGTTGGGAGAAGACTATCGCTATCCGACTTCACTGGAATATGACGGAGCGTTGCAAGAAGGCGTTTTGCACGGCAATCTGTATATCAAGGGAAGCGGCGACCCCTCTTTGGGCTCCTCACATTTCGCTCCGGAGCAAAACAAGTTCCTTGCCACCTGGATCGCTGCCTTGCAAGAAGCAGGCATCAAACAGATTACCGGCTCCGTCATTTCGGATGAAAGCATTTTCGATACGGAAGGCGTCTCTATCAAATGGCTTCGGGAAGATATGGGAAACTATTATGCCGCCGGTAGCTATGGCATCTCCGTTTTCGATAACCTGTATAAGCTCTCTCTGCAGACCGGTCCTGCCGGGACGCAGCCTTCCGTAAAGGGTACGGACCCGGATATCCGCTCTATCCGCTTTAAGAATTACCTGAAAGCCCTTCCTGTCTCTTCGGACAGCGCTTATATCATCGGTTCGCCGTTTGACAATGTGCGCTATTTATATGGAACCCTTCCCGCCAACCGTGAGCAATACGTGCTGAAAGGGGATATCCCCGATCCGGCCTTGTTTATGGCTGAATACCTGACCGCCCGACTCCGGCAGAAGGGAATCCAGGTGGACGGAGCCCCTTCCTGCTACCGCATTGAAACGGAACGGAACCGCTGGAAGAACCAGAAGCGCACCAACGTGGTCACCACTTATTCGCCCACCCTGCGGGAGATCGCAAGCGTCTGCAACCATGTCAGCCATAACCTCTTTGCGGATGCTTTGCTCAAAACGGTCGGATTGCAGTATAAGCCTCGCCGGAATGAAGTGATTTCTTCCTTTGGCCGTGGCATACAGGTGGTGAAGGAACATTGGGATAAGAAAGGGCTGGATGTCTTCCCGTTGAAGATGCATGACGGCTGTGGTGCCGCCCCTGCGGATAAGGTCTCTGCCGCGTTTATAGGAGAAATGTTGGTCTATATGGCTACGCAGTCCGACGTATCCGATGCCTTCATCGCCTCACTTCCGCAAGCCGGAGTGGAAGGCTCCGTCCGAAATCTTTTGAAAGGGACGAGGTTGCAGGGTAATGCCCGTTTGAAGAGCGGAGGCATGACCGGTGTCCGCAGCTATGCAGGATACATCACCAAAGACGGAAAGACGTATGCTGTCGCCGTCTTCTCGAATAATTACTCATGCAGTATGGGGCAGATGACCAAAGGCCTGGAAAAACTCCTGTTACAGCTCTTCTGATTACGGAAGCAGCGATCGCTGGGCAAGGAAATCCATGAACTTCTGTTTGTAATTGTCGGAGATCGGGATGTATTCTTTGCCGAATACAATCCGGTTCCGTTCGATCACCCTGATCTTCTCCGGCTGGACGATGAAGGAACGGTGTACGCGGATGAAACGGTCTGCCGGCAGCATCTCTTCCAGCGACTTCATGCTCATCAGGGAGAGAACGGGATGCGCTTCATCCTCGATGTAAATCTTGACGTAATCCTTCAACCCCTCGATATAGAGTATCTTACGAAGTTCGATCTGAACCAGTTTATATTCCGTCTTGATAAAGATCGATTCGATACCCGCCGTCGCCGCTGTCGTAGGGGCGGTTCGCGAACCGCCCTCTCCAGGCGTTGCAGTATTGTTATCATCCGTTTTGTTCCCCTGCACCAACTCATACCACTGCAACGCCTTGTTGGCCGCCTTGAGGAAATCCGGGTAACTGATCGGCTTCAACAGATAATCGAGCGCATTCACCTTATAGCTGTCGAGCGCATATTGCCCGAAAGCCGTCGTAAAGATGATACGGGTGTTCGCCTCCAGGATGCGCGAAAACTCCATCCCGCTCAGTTCCGGCATCTGAATATCCAGGAAAAGCAGGTCGACAGGCTCCTTGCTGAGTACGGGAAGTGCATTGACGGCACTGTTATATTTCCCCGCCAACTCCAGGAAAGGCGTTTTGTTTACGTAGCTTTCCAAAAGGCTGATCGCCAGTGGTTCGTCGTCGATGATGGCACAGGTCAGTTTCATACGCGGTTATCTGTTAGATGATGCAAGCAAAAGTAAGCAAAATCCTGTAACCCCGTCACATCCGGCCCATGAATTATGTCATATCATTGATCGATGAGGGGAGACGCCTGCAGTTCCAGCAAGCTATGGTAGTTGTCGCCTTCTGCCTTGCACGAGAAAATATGGCGAT
This sequence comes from uncultured Parabacteroides sp., assembly GCA_900552465.1. Taxonomy (GTDB): domain Bacteria; phylum Bacteroidota; class Bacteroidia; order Bacteroidales; family Tannerellaceae; genus Parabacteroides. The sequence continues at coordinate 3,782 of URZO01000010.1, forward strand.
TGGGATACAGTAGTTCCAACCGGCGACGGAGGTTCTGCAGGCCAATGCCGGAGCCGCTCTTGTCCTGGGCGATGTCTTTCGGGAAATAGCTGTTGCGGATGGAGCAGATGATCCGTTCGCCCTCCTGATGGATGTCCAGGTCGATGAAAGACGGTTTGTTATTGCTCACCCCATGTTTGAACGCATTCTCGATCAGCGAGATGAAGAGGAGGGGAGCGACGGGAGTATCCGGATTGACAGACGAGATGGCGGTCGTCAGCCGGGCATGTTCCGGCAGGCGGATACGCATCAGCTCTACATAATTACGGATAAAGTCGAGCTCCTTCTCCAGCGGAACAACCGGCCGGCTGCTCTCATAGAGGACGTAGCGCAGAAGGCGGCTCAGGTCGTGGACCGCCTCCTGTGCCCGTTCGGGGCTAAAGGCGATCAGGCTGTAGATATTATTCAGCGTGTTGAACAGGAAATGCGGGTTCAGCTGGCTCTTCAGGTTCTGCAGTTCGGCTTCGGCACGGCTCTTCTCCAGCTCCCGCCGGGCGGTCTCGGTCTGATACCAGCTCCCTGTCATCTTGATGGCCACGCTTAGTCCTGCGACAAGCAGGTATAGCATAGCGTTCACGATGAAGAAGCCGATGACCTCCTGTAATTCCTTCTCCGGCCTGGGATGCTCCCATTCGGGATGCGGGAGCAGTTCGAACATCAGGTGTACGGCCCCCATCGCTATGGCTATCAGCAGGATATTGCTCAGGAAGAATTTCCAGGTATGCTTGGAGAACAGGAAATGGTCAATCAACAAGACGTAGTTGGCATAGAACACCAGCATGAACGACAGCGGAACGATGACGGAGCGGATGTAGCTGATGACGGTTACCGTCTGCGATTCCCGGCCTGTGAAGAAGAACGGCAGCCCGAAGAGGATGCCCCAGGCTACGACGTGTATCAGTTTCCCCATCCCTTTAAAGGGGGCGGGCGGTAATGTATTATGCATTGTCTCTGTAGTTTTCATGTGTGCAAATATACGTTTATTCTATATAAAGGAAGCCATTGGTACCGGGTATTCTCCCCCGGCTGCCAGACCTTGTCACCCGCCCGAGTGAGAGTCTGCCTCGTAGGTTTGCGGTGACATACCGCAAACCTACGCGGCCAATCACCGCAAAGCTATGCTGTTATACACCGCATAGCTTTGCGGTGATCCGTCTCCTTCCCGTGTGGCAGCCTCTACTCATACCGGATCGCTTCTATGGGGTCGAGCTGTGCTGCCTTCTTAGCCGGATACCAACCGAAGAATACGCCTGTGACGGTACATACCGCAAATGACAGAACCACGCTCCAGGGCTGGATGTAGATTGGAAAGTGGGCGACCCCGTTCACAATGAGCGCTGCGCCCACTCCAAAGACTACACCTATCAAACCGCCTGTCACGCTGATCAGGATAGACTCGATCAGGAACTGTGCCAGGATGTCGATGCCTTTTGCCCCGATACTCATGCGGAGGCCTATTTCACGTGTGCGCTCGGTGACCGAGACGTACATGATGTTCATAATTCCGATACCACCCACGAGAAGCGAAATACCCGCCACAGCCGCCAACAGCACGGTCATCATATCCGTAGTGCTTGTCAACATCGTACTCAACTCCTGCTGGCTACGGATCGTAAAGTCATCATCATCTGTATCTTTCAACTTATGGTTGCGGCGGAGTATCTCGGTTATCTCGTCGATGGCCTGGTCGGTGTATTCCTCTTTGAGGGCCGAACAGGTTATGCTTTGCAAATGGGTAATGGCCAGGATCTTTTTCTGAATAGTTGTGTATGGAGCTAAGATTAGGTCGTCCTGGTCCATTCCCATGCTGTTGTATCCTTTGCTTTCCAGCACGCCGACGATGCGGAAAGGCAGACTTTTGAATCGTATCACCTTGCCGACCGGGCTGCTTCCGTCGGGGAAGAGGTTGTCGACAACGGTTTTACCGACTACGCATACCTTGGCGGCGGTTTGCACGTCCTGGTCGCTGAACATCTCGCCGTCCTGTACCTTGTAGCGACGGATTTCGAGATAGTCGGAGCTGATGCCGTAGACGGTGGTCGGGGCGTTGTTGGCGCCGTTGACAACCTGTCCGCTGCTGTTGACCGAAGGGGAGACGGCCGATATGTAGCGGGTCTCGTCGGCAATATCCTCATAATCCTGGAGCTTCAGGGTCTCCATGGCCGAGGCATCCTGGCGGACGCCGCCACGCATGTCGGCTCCGGGATGTATCATGATCATGTTGGAACCCATCTCGCTGATCTGTGCCTGTATGCTTCGCTTGGAGCCTTGTCCGATGGCGAGCATCGTGATCACGGATGCAACGCCGATAATGATACCCAGCATCGTGAGGAAGCCGCGCAGCTTGTTATTGGCGAGTGCCCGGAGGGCTATTTTTATTAGGTTTGTTCCGTTCATTGCTTTTGTTATTTAGATGTGATTGTGACACACCCCCTGCCCCCTCTCGAGAGGGGAACAGTTACTCTCGTCTCTATGAACGAGTTGTGTCGGGGGTAACCTTTCCCCTCTCGAGAGGGGGTAGGGGGTGTGTTATCTTCTTCATTTAATCATCATTCTTCGGCAGTTTTGCCAAAGCGGCCGCTGCGTCCTGGACATTCGTGTTGACCGTGTCGGAGGTGACATGCCCGTCGCGCAGTGTGATGTTGCGGCTGCTGTATTGGGCGATCTCCGGGTTGTGGGTCACGAATATGATGGTGCGTCCTTCGGCATGAAGTTTCTGGAAGAGTACGAGGATCTCGAACGAGGTCCGGGTGTCGAGGTTACCGGTCGCTTCGTCCGCCAGGATAACGGCAGGATCGTTCACCAGTGCACGGGCGATGGCGACGCGTTGCATCTGTCCGCCGGACATTTGGTTGCTTTTATGCATCAGGCGGTCGCCCAGCCCTACGGCAATCAGCGATTCGACCGCTTTTTTGTGGCGGGCGGCTGCGCTGTAGGAGGGGTTGTACATCAGGGGCAGTTCTACATTCTCGATCGCTGTTGTTTTCGGCAGCAGGTTGTAGCTCTGAAAGACGAATCCGATCTTGCGGTTGCGCAGGGTGGCACGGGAGTTCTTTCCCATTGTGCGGACCGATACGCCGTCGAGGAAGTATTCCCCGCTGGTCGGCGTGTCGAGGCAGCCCAGCGTGTTCAGCAAGGTACTCTTGCCGGAGCCGGAGGTCCCCATGATGGTGACAAACTCGCCTTCGTAGATCGTGAAGGAGACGCCGCGCAGGGCATGGACGGTCTCGTCGCCGACCTTGAAGTCACGTTTGATGTTGTCTAATTTGATTATCTCTTTCATTATGATTCAGATTAAGATGACACACCCCCTACCCCCTCTCGAGAGGGGAATAGTTACTCCTGGTCGTATCAACGGAAATAATGTCTGTATTAACGATAATAGTGTCTGGTGGTAACCCTTCCCCTCTCGAGAGGGGGCAGGGGGTGTGTAAATTCATCATCATTTCGCACTCTTCTTGTTCTTATTGCTTCCCGGAGGGCCTGGCATGAAGGGGCTGCGTTCCGTTTCGGCACTGACGGTCGGGGCTGCTGCGGCTTCGAGGTCGACAGCCAGTTCTTCGCCTTCATTGAGGCCGTCGGTTATTTCGATCATATTGCCGCTGGTGGAACCTACGGTGACGAGCTTCGGCTTCAGTTCCTGCCCGTTCTTGATCCATACCATCCGCTTTCCGGTCGGGGCTTCCATGTTTGCGTCGGAAACGACGTAGCCTAATTGGGCCAACATCTCTGCATCCGGAACGAAACGGAGCGACTTGGTCGGGATGGTCAGGACGTTGTCGCGTTCCAGTGTGAAGATCGTCACGTTGGCGGTCAGGCGCGGTTTCAACTTCAGGTCGGGGTTATCGGCCGAGATGACAACCTCGTATGTTACGACCGTCGAGGTGGAGGTCGAAGCGGAACTGCTGCTCTCGCTGTCGCCGAGGCGTATCTGGGTGACGGTCCCCTCGAAGACATCGTTAGGATAGGCATCGACGGTGAAGGAGACGCGTTGTCCGTCTTCCACATTGCCTATATCGGCTTCATCCACATCAGCGATCACCTGCATCTTGGTCAGGTCGGCGGCGATGGTGAACAGGGTCGGCGTCTCGAAGCCTGCAGCAACGGTCTGTCCCTCTTCAACGGCGCGGTTGATGACGACGCCGTCTATCGGGCTGGTGATGGTTGCGTATTCGAGGTTACGGTTCACTTTGACCATGGAGGCCTGATTCTGTTCGTAGGCGGCTTTTGCCTTTTCGTAGTTGTAGGTGGCGGTCTCGTAGTCGGAGTCGCTGATCAGCTTCTTTTCGTAGAGTACCTTGTTGCGGGCATAGTTCTTTTGCTGGTACTCGTACTCGCATTTGCTGCTTGCCAGTTGTGCCTGGGCGGAGGCGAGTTCGGCTTTCAGGTTGACCTTGTCCATTTCGGCGATCAACTGTCCTGCTTTTACCACGTCGTTGTAGTCTGCATAGAGTTTGTCGATGATGCCGGACACCTGTGTACCGACTTCCACTTCTGTTACCGGTTCGACTGTCCCGGTTGCTGTCACTGTGTTCGAGATGGAACTGCGGCCCACTTTGGCGGTCTCGAGCCGGATACCGCCTTTCGACGATTTACCGGTGAAGAGCCAGATGCCTCCGGCTACGACCAGCAAACCAGCTATACCGATGATTAGTTTCTTCTTGTTCATATCCTTGTTTGTTTTTATTGCTTCTTTGATATTGGTTCCCTTTTGAAGGGGGGTGTCAAAAGCAAGTTCTAACGCTTTAGCGTGTCATTGCGGGCTTGACCCGCAACCTCATCCTAATTGCTGTAAATCAGTTTAGGATGAGATGGCGGGTCAAGCCCGCCAGGACACAGACGCTATAAATAGAACTTTTGACACATCCCCCTGAAACAAAAAGAGAGTGAATATATTCATTAGTGTCTCACCCACTTGTCCTTCAGAACAAATTGATCTCTTCTCCCTGGTAGAAGCGCAACAGGCCGGCATTCAGGATGGCTGTATATTTGGCCTGGAGTGTTTCCTGTTGTGCACTTAGCAGGTTGTTCTTTTCGGTGAGCAGTTCGACGGTATTCTTCATGCCTACGTTGAACTGTTCGCTGACGAGCGAGTAGCTGGTCTCAGTGCTTTTCAGCTTCCGGGCGGCGGCAACGTATTGCTGTTGTGCGCTGTTTGCGCTTAACCAGAGGCTTTCGATGGTTTTGTAGAGCGTCTTTTGCTTGTCTAACAGGTCCAACTGGCTGGTTTGCCGTTGTAGCTTCGCTTTATTAATGGAGCTTTTTGTCTGTCGCTTGTCGAAGATGGGGATGCTCAGGGTCAGTCCTAACGAGTTGTTCCAGTTCTGCTTGACCTGCTCGCTGAAGCTGAAGTCGTTTCCGTTGGCGTTGGTCGTCCCGATACCTGCGCTGAGGCTGAGGGTCGGGAGGTATCCGGCGCGTGCGGTCTTGATGCTCAGGTCGGAAGTTTCGACGTTCAGCTTTCCGGACTCTATTTCGGGGCGGAGGCTGAGTGCCGTGTGATAGACATCGTCTTTGGCGGGCAGCGGGATCAGTACGTTGCTGTCGTCTAACTGCGGCAGGTAGAGGGCCATTTCGAAGTCTCCGTCCAGTTCGAGGAGTTGTTTCAGTTGCAGCTTGTAGTCCTGCAGGGTCGCTTGCGAGGTGACCAGTTGGTAGTTGTCGTTGCTTACCTGCGCTTCCAGTTGGGCGAGGTCGCTCGAGGCGATGCTACCGACGTTGAACAGCTCCTGGCCGCGTTCGTATTCCTTCCGGCTTACTTCCAGCGTCGATTCGTTCACCTTTACCGCTTCGGCGGAGTAGAGTATCTGCACGTACAACTGGGTGATACTCTCTTCGATAGAGTTCTCGCTTTCGGAAACGTTGAGTTCGGCGATACGGCTGTTCAACTCTTGCTGTTTGATGGTGTTCAGCCGCTTGCTGCCGTTGTAGACGGTCCAGTTGGCATCGATGCCGTAGCTTCCGTTGTAGGAGGTCTTGCTCTGGCTGGTGGTGATGTTGTCGCCACTGATGATGGTACCGTTTGCACTGTTCGGTCTGTTTACGATTCGTTGGCTTATGTTTCCGTTCAGGGAGGGGAGCAGATCAGCTTTCGCTGTCTTTACGTCTTCTTGCGTGCTTGCGACGTTGATGCGGTTGCGCTGGATGGTGATGTTATGCTCCAATGCATAATCGATACAGTCGCCGAGCGTCCATTGCTTGGGCACGTCGTCCTTCGCTTTCATCCCGGCTGGCAGGAGAAGCAGGCAGGAGAGGAGTATGGATGATATTCGTTTCATAATGCTTTTGTTTTGCAACCTGACAATCTTGTTACCTTTTTACGGAAGCAAAACTACAAAGCGGTGGAAACCTGTACAATCGGATTAGAAAAAGAGGGGCTTTCCCTCGACAAAGGGGACGGTTGTATCGACGAAAGGTTCTAAATGATGATTTACCAATAGAGGATAATCCCGGCGATACCTGCTAAAATAATCATCAGGATAGGGTTGATCTTGAACTTCCAGGTCAGGATGAAGGCTGCGCCGAATATCAGGAAGCTCTTATAGTCGATGAAGTTTTCGCTGTTCATCAGCAGCAAGGCTGCCGCCGCGATCAGGCCGACGGTGGCCGGGCGGAGTCCGTAGAAAGCGGCAGAGACATATTTGTTATTCCGGAACTTGGCGAAGGCGTACGAGATAGCCAATACCAACAGGAAAGAAGGAAGGCAAACGGCGAAAGTCGTCAGGCAGGACCCTAAGATTGCCATTCCCGGTGAATAGCCGGCGTTATGGATTGCCGTATATCCTATATAGGTAGCACTGTTGATCCCGATCGGTCCCGGTGTCATCTGCGAGATTGCCACGATATCCGTAAACTCCTGCGAGGAAATCCACCCGTAACGGTCTACCACGTCCGCCTGGATCAGGGAGAGCATGGCATAGCCACCGCCAAAGCCGAATATTCCGATTTTCAGATATACGTAAAACAGTTGCAACCAGATCATATCAGTCTTTCTTTATTTTCAGTCCGTAAATAAGTCCCCCTACAATAGCCGCCACGATAATCCATACCGGAGACAGTCCTCCTTTCCAGATCAGTAGCGCCGCTGCGATAGGAATAATCAGCTCTTTGTAGCTCATCTTGATGGAGCGCGCCGTCGTCAGACAGGGAACGGCAATCAGTGCCACAACCGCCGGGCGCAGTCCTTTGAACGCTTTCTCCACCCATACATTGTCCTGTACGTGTGTAAAGAACAGCGCAATCGCCAATATAATAAAGAAGGAGGGGAGTATACTTCCTAAGGCGCAGACAACGCCTCCCGGTACTTTCTTCAGTTTATAACCGACAAAGATGGAGATGTTGACCGCAAATATCCCGGGCAGCGACTGGGCGACGGAGAAAAGGTCGACAAAGTCTTCCTTCGAAAGCCACCCTTTATCCACCACCTCCCGTTGGATCAGGGGAAGCATCGCATATCCTCCCCCAATGGTAAAAGTCCCTATCTTTACAAATGTCAGAAATAGTGTCCAGTACATATTATTGTTTTACTTTCCTAACTCCTTTTCGTACCGCTGTTCGTCATTGATGAGGCGCAGGGCTTCCTGATAGCTTTCGTTGTCGTCGTTGATGACTTGGAAGTATTCGGCCATGTCATACAGGTCGCGGGCTATAAGCGCTTTGATCTGGAGCATGATCAGCGGTTTGGAACGGTTGTATTGTTCTTCGTTGAACTCGATCTTATTCTCTTTTGCCAATGAGATCAGTTCCTGCATCATCTCTTCCGTGACGTTGAAGTTCTGCTTGTATTGGGCGAATTTCGGATACTTCTTGTTCAATTCGGCCCGATGCTTATCCAGATAATTCATGGCGATACGGTTCACCAGCCCGGCTGCCACCACACTGCGGTGGTAATCGGTATAACGGGAGGTGTCGACCGGGATAAAGACATCCGGCATGATACCGCCACCGCCGTAAACGATACGTTTTGTCACCAATGTGTTGTACTTCATCGAGTCGGGGAAATGAATGCTGTCCGCACTCATCAGCTCGCCCCGGTTGTAGCGGTCGATCAGGTCGTGATTATACTGTTCCTGGTTGCCGTTTACGTACGGTTTCTGGATAGAACGACCCGTCGGTGTGTAGTAACGCGCTACAGTCAGACGGATCATCGAACCGTCAGGCATCGGGATCGGTTTCTGTACCAGCCCTTTCCCGAATGTCCGGCGACCGAGAACTACGCCACGGTCCCAGTCCTGTATCGCTCCGGAAAGGATTTCACTGGCGGAGGCGGATGTCTCGTCCACCAATACGACTAAACGTCCTTCCTCGAAACCTCCGCGGGCCGTCGACTTGGCTTCTTCACGCGGCTGCTTGTTCCCTTCGGTATACACGATCAGCTTATCTTTACCCAGAAATTCATCCGCCAGGTCGATGGCTATGTTCAGATAACCGCCGCCATTTCCCTGCAGGTCGAGGATGAGGTTCTTCATTCCTTGTTTTTTCAGCTTCTCCAATGCTTCCTTGAATTCGTCGGCAGAGGAGGCTGCAAAACGGTTCAGTTTGATATATCCGGTCGTCTTGTCCGCCATGTATGCGGCGTCTAAGCTATATACGGGTATCTTTCCGCGAATGATCCTGAACTCGATCAGGTCCGGCACGCCATTGCGCAAAACCTTTACGCGTACTTCCGTATTCTTGGGGCCGCGAAGGCGTTTCATCACATCCGTATTCTTCATCTTGACACCGGCAATCAGCGTATCGTCTACCATAATGATACGGTCGCCAGCCATCAAACCCACCTTTTCCGACGGTCCGCCGGGGATTACCTGGATCACATATAAGGTATCCGTCAGCATATTGAACTGGATGCCGATTCCGTCGAAGTTACCCTGCAACGGCTCTGTCATCTCCTTCGTCTCTTCCGGGTCCGTATAGGTAGAGTGAGGGTCCAGTTTTTCCAGCATGCCGACGATCGCATCTTCCACCAGTTTTGTTTCACTTGTAGAGTCCACGTACAGATTGGAGATGGCATACAGAGCCAACTGAAGTTTGCGGGCATCCACGTTGTTACCACGCTGTGCCGACATCGAAGCAGCAAAAACACTCAATATAAGGAGTGGCAGGATAATTTTTTTCATTGTTCTAATTTATTAATAAAGGTTTGTCCCTTTCGGCACAAACTGGGAAATATCTTTGCCATACCGCAACAGCTCCCGCACAATGCTGGAACTGATATGCGTATGTTCCGGTTCCGTAAAGAGAATAAATGTCTCGATACCGCTCAACTTCCGGTTTACGTCGGCAATGCTCTTTTCATATTCGAAGTCGTTCACCGTACGAATGCCGCGCAGGATAAATCCTGCTTTCATCTGTTGGGCGAAATCGACCGTCAGCGAATCGTACGACATGACCTGCACGCGCGGTTCATCCTTGTATAACTCCCGGATCGCCTCCAACCGTTTCTCCAAAGAGAAATGAGTCTGTTTCGTGTCATTGATACCGATGGAGATAATAATCTCATCCACCAACTCGAGCCCGCGGCTTACCAACGACTCATGCCCGATCGTAAACGGATCGAACGTCCCGGGAAAAAGAGCAATTCGTTTTGCCATATTCTCTTTCATTTTCAATTAACCACGTCTTCTTCTACAACCAGATTGTCGATGATAAAGTTCTGTCGTTCCATGGTGTTCTTGCCCATATAGAACTCCAGCATATCTTTCACGAGGTCTTCCTTCTTCATGGTTACCGGGTCCAGACGGATATCCTTTCCGATAAAATGCTTGAATTCGTCCGGCGAAATCTCTCCAAGTCCTTTGAATCGGGTGATCTCGGCATTCTTCCCTGCGGCGGCAATCGCATTCAGGCGTTCCTCTTCACTGTAGCAATACCAGGTTTTCTGTTTATTGCGCACACGGAACAACGGCGTTTGCAGGATATAGACATGATTGCGTTTGATCAGATCCGGGAAGAACTGCAGGAAGAACGTGATCAACAACAAGCGGATATGCATACCGTCCACATCGGCATCGGTCGCAATGATTACCTTATTATAACGTAAGCCTTCCAGCCCGTCCTCGATGTTCAACGCCGCCTGGAGCAGGTTGAACTCCTCGTTCTCATATACGATCTTCTTCGTCAGCCCATAGCTGTTAAGCGGTTTACCGCGGAGGCTGAACACCGCCTGCAAGTTCGGGTCGCGGCTCTTTGTGATGGAACCGCTTGCCGAGTCACCCTCGGTGATGAAGATACAACTGTCTTCCAGGTTATCCCCTTTCGTATCATTCAGGTGAATGCGGCAATCGCGCAATTTCTTATTATGCAGGTTCGCTTTCTTGGCACGTTCACGAGCCAGTTTCGTCACGCCGGCAATCGCTTTGCGTTCCTTTTCCGATTCCTGTATCTTGCGGAGCAGAGCGTCCGAAGTCTCTGCATTCTTATGCAAATAGTTATCCAGTTCCTTCTTGATGAAGTCTCCGATAAACTTACCGACCGAAGGCCCGTCCGGTCCCATATCTTTGGAACCTAACTTCGTCTTGGTCTGACTCTCGAACACCGGCTCTTCCACCTTGATGCTGATGGCCGCCACCACGCCGGCGCGAATGTCCGAGTATTCGAAGTTCTTGTTGTAATACTCCTTTATCACACGTCCTAACGCTTCACGGAAAGCCGAAAGATGCGTACCGCCCTGTGTCGTATGCTGTCCGTTGACGAACGAGTAATATTCCTCCCCGTACTGGTTACTGTGCGTGATTACGACCTCTATATCTTCCCCTTTCAGATGGATGATCGGATATAAAGGTTCGGTCGTCATATTCTCGTTCAGCAAGTCCACCAGACCGTTGCGGGAATGGAACTTCTTGCCGTTAAAGATAATCGTCAACCCGGAGTTCAGGAACACATAGTTTTTCAGCAGGCTTTCGATGTATTCGTCCTTGTACTGGTAATCCTTGAATATCTCCTTGTCCGGAATAAAATAAGTCAGCGTCCCGTTCGGCTCTTCCGTCGGGCAGATGGGAGCGTCTTCCGTCACGATCGCTTTGCTGTATTCCACCCGCTTGCATTCGCCGTCGCGGTGGCTGGTGATCAGGAAATAGCTGCTCAAAGCATTCACCGCCTTGATACCGACACCGTTCAGACCGACCGACTTCTTGAAAGCCTTGCTGTCGTACTTGGCCCCGGTATTCATCTTGCTGGAGACGTCGACCACCTTGCCTAACGGAACCCCGCGGCCATAGTCGCGTACGGAGACGGTGCCTTCTTCAACGGTCACTTCTATGGTTTTACCGTACCCCATCATATATTCGTCGATGGAGTTGTCCAGCACCTCTTTCAGCAATACATAAATACCATCATCGGCATAACTACCATCCCCTAACTTCCCGATATACATACCGGGGCGGCGACGGATATGTTCCATCCAGTCAAGCGTCTTGATGTCGTCATCATTGTACGCTGTCGGCTGTTGCATTGTTGAATTCAGTTCGTCCATAGATTATAATTGTTTTATAAAAGCTCTTCTTGTTTTATGATGTTCACGTTTGAAATAATCCCATTGTGCCTGTACTGCATTGTTTGTTTCCAACTCCGGATTGCTTTCTGCGTAAACAGCTCCCACACTCTTGTATACCGGGATCAGGTCGTTAAACAGCAATGCGTTCACTCCCTTGCTCTGGTATTCCGGCAAAACGCCGGTCAGATAGAGGTCGATCACTTTCGGCTTGCTCTTCAACGCCTTCAGCAGATAGATCCAGCCGAAGGGGAAAAGATGTCCTTTCGCCTTCTGCATCGCCTTGGACAGGTTAGGCAGTGAAATGCCGAAACCGACCACTACGTCGTCTTCCTCGCGGACGATCAGCGTAACCAGGTCGTACCGGAGCATCGGTATATACATACCAATGTAGTAATCGATCTGCTTTTGCGTGAGCCGTGCAAATCCGTACAGGGGCGCATACGACTCGTTCAGTGTTTGAAACACTTTCTGTGCGTATGGCATGATCGACTTCGCATTCTTGAACTTCATCACCTTCAGCCCATATTTCTTTTTTACGATCTCCCCGATACGCAAATGTTTTTCCGGCACTCCCTCCGGAATATATATCTTGAACTCGTGCCAATCCTGATCTTTCGCATATCCCATACGCTCCATCTGTTTCGGATAGTACGGATGATTATAGATCGTCGCCATTGTCCCGAGTTGGTCGAATCCCTCTATCAGCATTCCTTCGTGGTCCAGATCCGTGAATCCCATCGGTCCGTGTATTTCGCTCATGCCCTGTTCACGTGCCCATTTCTCGACAGCATTGAACAAAGCGTCGACCACCTCCACATCGTCGATAAAATCGACAAACCCGAAACGGGCTCTCTTCTGGTTCCATGTCTCGTTACTGCAGCGATTAATCATCCCCGCAATACGTCCCACTACTTTTCCGTCTTTGTAAGCCAGAAAATAGATTGCATCACACACTTCGAACGCCGGATTCTTCTTTTTATCCAACGTCACCATCTCTTCTTCGATTAGTCCTGGCACATGATACGGGTTGCCTTTGTATAATTCGATATTGAATTTTACGAATTTCTTCAGTTCCTTCTTACTGGTAACTTCTTTAATTTCTACGCCCATCAGTCATTTAGTTTGAACGGCAAATTTACACAATTAATTCATTTCAAGCGTTAGTTGGCGGTAAGAAATTGTTTAGGGGATACTTTACATGGGTGGAACACTTTCTGATTTACAAGAAATCAAAGTTTTTCTCGATCGTTTCTCAAAAAGCTTGGCAAGAAGTCTTATTTTAGTACCGGAGAAATATTATTTTGATATATGTAATTATATATTTTGATAAATATTAAAATTAGAGTTGATGAATATATAAATAAGAAATGATATATATCAAAAGTATATTTTGTGGGTATAAAATTGGAGCTTGATTGGGAACAATTGTATAAAGCATGCTTAGCTTTTTACCATGTTAAGTAATGCTTTACTCCGATGCTCATCCTTGAAAAATTCCGTTTTGTACAAAAACCGGAATTCAAGTCATGTATTGATATTAATTTCTTATCTTTGTGGCGTTTTCGTCGCTCTCTGCATGGGAGTGACGAACCTTTGTGTGTCTGGACCCTTAGCTGAAAGGCACTGAATCGTAACACTTATTTGATTATAAAATCATGAAAATAGCTATCGTGGGGACAGGTTATGTGGGACTTGTCACCGGTACTTGTTTCGCAGAAATGGGAACCGAAGTTTTCTGCGTCGACGTAAATGCCGAAAAGATCACAAACCTGAAACAAGGTATCATTCCTATCTACGAGCCCGGTCTTGAAGAGATGGTTCACCGCAACCAGCAAGCCGGCCGCCTCCAATTCACAACCGATTTGACAGAATGCCTGAACGAGGTCGAAGTCCTCTTCAGCGCCGTAGGTACTCCTCCCGACGAAGATGGCAGTGCCGACCTGAAATATGTGCTCGAAGTAGCCCGTACCGTCGGTCGCAACATGACAAAACATCTCCTTGTCGTTACGAAGAGCACCGTTCCGGTAGGTACGGCCCGCAAGGTTCGTGAAGCGATCCAGGAAGAGTTGGATAAGCGGGGTCTGCAGATCGAGTTTGATGTCGCCTCTAATCCCGAATTCCTGAAAGAAGGTGCAGCTATTAAAGACTTTATGAGCCCCGATCGTGTGGTCGTCGGCGTTGAATCCGAGCGTGCAAAAGAGTTGATGACTCGTCTGTACCGTCCTTTCCTGTTGAATAACTTCCGTGTGATTTTCATGGATGTCCCCTCCGCCGAGATGACGAAATATGCGGCTAATGCCATGTTGGCTACCCGTATCAGCTTTATGAACGACATCGCGAATCTGTGCGAGATCGTCGGGGCGGATGTGAATATGGTGCGTAAAGGGATTGGTTCGGATGCCCGTATCGGCAATCGTTTCTTGTATGCCGGTATCGGCTATGGCGGTTCCTGTTTTCCGAAAGATATAAAGGCGTTGATTAAAACGGCTAAATCGAATGGTTACTGTATGCGTATCCTGGAAGCTGTTGAAGAAGTCAACGAAGATCAGAAATCGATCCTCTTCCGTAAGCTGAGTGATTATTTCAAAGACGATCTGAAAGGAAAACGCGTGGCTATCTGGGGCTTGGCCTTTAAACCGGAAACGGACGATATGCGCGAAGCCCCGTCTCTGGTTTTAATAGATAAACTGTTAGCTTCCGGCTGTGAAGTTTATGTATACGATCCTGTCTCGATGGAAGAAACCCGCCGTCGGTTAGGTGATACGATCCATTACGCAAAAGATATTTATGATGCGGTAGTGGATGCCGATGCCCTTCTACTTGTCACGGAATGGAAAGAATTCCGCATGCCTTCCTGGTCGGCTGTCAAAAAACTGATGGCTACACCGCTGATATTGGATGGAAGGAATATTTATGATGTGAAGGAATTGGAGGAGAATGGGTTTGTTTATCATTGCGTAGGGCGATGACAAAAGACGAAATCTTGCAATTGATCCGCCAGGGAGAAAGTTTTTTTCCAATCCGGGAGTTTTGCGTATCACGATGGATGAAGCTCTTGAAGGCGGTATCAGTGATCCCCGCAATGCGAGCGTTTTTAAGATGTTTGTTTTGGTAAATGTGGGTGAGCGTATTGGCAGTGGTTTGCAGAACCTTCGTTATGTCTGGGAGCAAATGGGATTAGAAGTCCCCGTTTTACGAGAATCATTTTCTCCTGATCGGATGCGGTTGGATGTTGTTTTATGGAATGGAGATAATGCGGGTGAAGAAGGAGTGGATATCTTGGAGCTTACCCCCCGTCACCCCCCCCAGTTGAGAGTGATTTGACGGAACTGGAGGAACGTTTTTTGACTCTCTTGTCATCCGAAGCCACTTTGTCCCGCACTCAAATGGCCGAACGCTTGGAAATGGGGCTTGATACAGTCAAAGAATACTTGCGTAAACTACGCGAAAAAGGTTATATTGAACGTCTCGGAGGAAATAGGAGGACGGGGCGTTGGGTGGTAAAAAAGTAATAACCCTAAAATGAAAGTTTCTTCTGTATGAAACTGTAAGTCCCAATTAAGATGGGAAGGTCAGTTCCGCTTAATGCAGAAACAGGGTTAAGGTTGAATGATGCAAATGGAGAGAAAGAATAGATGAGTGAGCAAACACTGAAAGAAAAGACTGCTAAAGGCCTTCTTTGGGGAGGCGTAAGTAATGGAATTCAACAAATACTGAATGTCGTTTTTGGTGTTTTTTTAGCTCGTTTACTTTCTCCTGGTGATTATGGCCTTATTGGCATGTTAGGAGTCTTTCTTGGAGTTGCTGCGATATTACAAGATAGCGGTTTCAGTACCGCATTGATAAACCAAAAAGAAATAAAACATGAAGACTACAATGCTGTTTTTTGGTTCAGTTTGTTTATTGGAACAGTTAGCTATGTGATATTATTTTTCTGTGCCCCATTAATAGCGAGGTTTTATGGTCAGCCTGAGTTGACTAATTTATCTCGAGTACTTTTTTTATGGTTTTTATTTGGCTCTACGGCGACAGCTCAATCAGCCTTATTAACGAAAAGATTAATGGTTAAAGAGCGAGCGAAGATTGATGTTTGTGCTATGGTAGCATCTGGAATTGTTGGTGTTTTTCTTGCATATAAAGGATTCGCTTATTGGGGTATTGCGATTCAAACAGTAACAAATAGTATAATAGGGACTGTATTGCGTTGGTATTATACTCCTTGGCGACCTACTTTTACTTTTGATATTCAGCCTTTAAAGAGGATGTTCCCATTCAGTTGGAAAATTTTATTTACAAGCGTTTTTACTCAAATAAATGGGAATATTTTTTCTGTCTTATTGGGCCGTTTCTATAGTTCATCTCAGGTTGGATATTATACTCAAGGTAGTAAGTGGATGACAATGGGATATTCTTTTATTTGGAATATGATTGCTCCTGTCTCTTTACCTGTATTAGTGGAAACTTCCTCAGATGTTAATAGACAAAGACTGATTTTTCGTAAAATGCTTCGTTTCGTTTCATTTATATCTTTTCCGGCCTTGCTCGGCCTTGCTTTTGTTGCAAAGGAGTTGATAATTATTGGAGTCTCTGATAAATGGTTACCTTGTGTTCCTATAATGCAACTTTTATGTATATGGGGGGCTGTAACCCCAATATCTAATTTATATACACATCTTTTACTGAGTAGAGGTAAATCTGATATATATTTGTATAATACATTGACATTAGGAATTGTACAATTGGTTGTAGTAATTAGTATGCTCTCTTTTGGTATGTATTATATGGTTTTAGCATTTGTGATTGTTAATGTACTGTGGTTGTTTGTTTGGCATTATTATGTTTGGAAAACTATTGATTTGTCTTTGTGGAATGCTTTGAAAGATGTTTTACCTTTTCTTTTCTCAACCCTTTGTATTTTGAGCATAACCTATTTGATAACAAACCAGATATCAAATATATATATATTATTCATGGTAAAGATTTTGATTACTGCATTATTATATTTCTGTCTAATGAGGATAGTGAATGCAGTTGTTTTAAAAGAATGTATTCAATTTTTATTGAGAAAATGAGGTACGGCGATAAGTCTGTGAAAAAAAGTGGCGCGTTTTGGATATGTGTAAGGTATTTATATATTTTTATTTCATTTGTATATGTGCATTGTTTAAGAAAAAACAAAATGAAATATAAAAAATATAAAATCTCTATTTGCGCGATATTTAAAAATGAAGGGCTATTTCTAAAGGAATGGTTAGAGTATCATTTAATGATAGGTATAAAACATTTTTATTTATATAATAATTTTTCAGATGATAATTATTTGAATGTTTTGCAACCATATATAGAAAATGGGGTTGTAACGTTAGTGCAGTGGCCTATTAGATATGGACAAAAGAAGGCTTATGATCATTGTTATGTTAATTTTAAAGATGACACAAATTGGATTGCATATATAGACATTGATGAATTTATATGTCCGAAGTTTATTTCTGACATTTCGTTATGGATAAATAAATTTGATAAGTATCCTAGTGTTGTCTTAAATTGGAAATCTTTTGGAACATCTGGTGTATTAGAAAATACCCCAACTTCTTTAGTAATAGAAAGCAATACACAGTCGATGCCTTATTTATCGGTTATTGGGAAATCAATGATTAATACTTCTTATCAATTTGAACGAATTTCCGATAATACAGATGTACATCTGTATTATCCAGCAATCCGGATTGCTGGATATTCATTAAAGATTTTACCGGTAAATGAATTTAAAAAGTTTTTTTATCACTGGAAACAGAGATATCCCTTTTTTGCAAAATCTGAAATGCAATTGAATCATTATCACTTTCGATCATATAACGATTACCTGTATAAGTGTTTTCGCAGAGGTGATGCAGAGTCTGAAAAAAATGAAAAGTTTTCTAAAAGCGTTAAGTTTGAGAGTTCCGATAGCAAGTACATAGAAAAAGATTTTGTGATACATCGCTTTCTAACCTGTTTAAAAATTCGTATGAGTAATTTATGAAAACATTTACTTTAGTTCCTGTAGGAGGATTAGGAAATAGAATTCAAGCAATAAGTTCGGCAATTACATTTTGTCAAAAGAAAAATAGACGATTGACCATTATATGGTTTAAGGATCATGGTCTTAATTGTGATTTTGATTTGTTATTTACAATAGATTCTTCGTTGGTCAATGTTGAGATTAGGAATGCGACTATTTTTGATTTTGTATTAAGAGATAATCCGCGTAAACGGAATTTATGGGTACCTCTTTTTTTTGAAAAATTAATATTTGATAAATCTATATATTATTACAATGGATTTTATATAGATAATAAAAATCCAGACGAAGAATGTAGTTTAGATCAATATGAAAATATTTATATGGTATCTTGTTGTACATATTGGGAAGTAAAAGATATGTATAAATGGTTGGTATTATCTTCAATTGTGAAAAATAAAGTGCTTGATATAATAAAGACCTTTCCTGAAAATACAATAGGAATTCATATTCGTCGTACTGATAATTGGAATACAGTGAAGTATAGTCCAACAGAGTTATTTATAGATGCAATTGAACAAGAAATCATGAAGGATAGGCATGTCCATTTTTATTTGGCCTCTGATTCTTTTGAAGAAAAACAAAAACTGAAGAAGCTTTATGGAAATCAAATGATCATCCCTTTTGGGAAAACGTCGAGGAATAGTGAGAGTGGCATTATTGATGCTTTTGTAGAGTTAAATGTCCTTGCTCGGACAAAAAAAATATATGCAGGGCTAAGCTCTTTTGCTCTTATCGCATCTAAACTTTTAGATATAGATTGTATTTGGTTAGATACGAGGAAATATTTATGAATTATAAAAATGATTGAAGTTAATTATATTGATCTTCCAAAAATATTGGATAGAAGGGGAAATCTTTCTTTTATAGAAGCGCGAAATCATATCCCTTTTGAAATAAAAAGGACTTATTGGATCTATGATGTTCCAGGAGGAGAAACACGAGGAGGGCATGCTTATAAAGAGAATGAAGAATTTATAGTTGCATTATCCGGTAGCTTTGATGTTGTTTTAGATGATGGAAAAGAAAGGAAAGTTTATTCATTGAACCGTTCGTATTATGGTTTATATGTTCCTAAAATGTATTGGAGAGAAATGGAAAACTTTTCTACGAATTCATTAGCATTAGTTTTATCATCAACTGACTATGATGAATTAGATTATATCCGAGATTATAATGATTTTATAAAACAGATTAATTCTATTTTATGAATGTATTTGATTGCTCTATAATTCAGTTGCCTCGAATTGAAAATAAAAAAGGGAATATAACTCCAAGTGTAGGATTGAAAAATATACCTTTTGACATAGAATGGGTTTTCTACACTTATGATATTCCCGGAGGTGAAGCACGTGGTGCTCATGCCCATAAAGAATGCCATCAATTGTTAGTCACAGCAAGTGGTAGTTTTGAAGCCGTTTTGGATGATGGGATAAATAGGAGGACTATTTTATTGAATCGTCCATGTTATGGTTTGCACATCTTTCCTGATATTTGGGCTGCTGAACAAAGATTTTCTTCAGGATCAATTTGTTTAGTACTAGCTTTTCATAAATATGATGAAAGTGATTATATAAGGAACTACAATGACTTTCTTCTTTATTTGACTTTGTTGAATACTGTTAACATAGTGGCGAAAGGTAGTTTATATATGTCTGATTTCTTCTTTGAACAAAGAGATAAGGAGGTAGCGGCATGAAACAAACATCTGTTTATGATTGTACTATGATAGAGATAGATAAGCATCACCATCATAAAGGAAACATTTCAGTTGTTGAAAATAATCAAACGATTCCATTCAAGGTTGAACGTGTTTACTATTTATATGATATACCAGGAGGAGAGTCTCGCGGTGGGCATGCCCACAAAGAGCTGCAACAATTAATTGTAGCAGTTAGTGGAAGTTTTAATGTGACCTTGGATGATGGGAATATTAAACGAACTTTTCTTTTGAATAGGCCTTATCAAGGATTATTGATTGTCCCTGGAATTTGGAGGGAATTAGATGATTTTTCTTCAGGGGCGGTTTGTTTTGTTTTAGCATCTCATAAATATGAAAAGGACGATTATATAAGAGATTACAAAGAGTTTATTAATTATAAAAATAGCAAATGATGGATATTTATAATGAAGTGATTAATCTTATTGCGCAAGTTCTTGAAGTTTCTTCTGCTCAATTGAGTGAGGATACGGCTATTGGTGACATTCCTACTTGGGATTCTCTAAGACAGTTGATGATTGTTAGTACTATTGAGGAAAATTTTAGTATTCAGTTTGAGCCGGAAGTGATTATGGATATGGAAGACATTAGTGATATTGTTGCGGCAGTAGAAGAACGTATCCAATCATAAATACTTGTTGTAAGTAGTATGAAAAGTGTTGTCGAACAGATTATTGTCAATGCTTCCTTATTCCCACAAAAAATTGCTCTTGTTGAGGGAAAACGGAAAATCTCTTATTCAGAATTAGTAAAAGGTATCTTATTTGCTAAATATCAGCTGACTAGTAAATATGGTCTGTCAAAAGGGAATTCTGTGATATTGGCCGCAAATAAACAAATCAGTTTTGTATATGTCTATTTTGCGGCACATCTTAGTGGCATAACTGTTGTTCCGATAGATCTCGAAACAAATGTATCGCGTTTTGAAATCATAAAAGCAAAAGTCTGTCCGAAATTAGTCATTGGCTTTGACTTAAACTGTCAAAGTCTTTCTCTTTCATTGTTTGACGGACAAATTGAAGATGAACTATCTTTTGGTTTTCCAGATGATGAAAGTGTTGCTGATATTATTTTTACAACTGGAACTACAGGGATACCAAAGGGAGTGCTTCTAACACATAAGAATATAGCTTCTGCTACTCACAACATTAATACTTTTATAAGAAACGGTTGTGATGATATAGAACTTTTAGCATTGCCTATATCCCATTCTTTTGGTTTGGGCCGTTTACGATGCTCTCTCACTTTAGGGGCTACTTTGGTTTTATTGGGTAGCTTTGTTAATGTCAAGCGCTTCTATTGCTTTATGGAAGAATATAAGATAACGGGATTAGCAATGGTTCCTGCAAGTTGGGCTTTTTTGAAGAAAATGAGTGGAATGAAACTTTTTGATTATGCAGACCAACTTAAATATGTTGAAATAGGTAGTGCCCCCATGTGTGTAGAAGACAAACTTTTGCTTATGCAATCTCTTCCAACTACCCGTATTTGTATGCATTATGGTCTAACAGAAGCTCCTCGAAGTACATTCCTTGAATTTCATGCAGATTCCGAATATTTGGATTCTGTAGGGAAGCCTTCACCTAATATGGAAGTTGTTATTAAGGATGAGAATGGGCAAAACTGTGAATGTCTGGCGGAAGGAGAAATATGTGTAAAGGGTGATGCTGTGACAAAAGGTTATTTGGGAGTTCAAGATATAGATGCTAATTTTTATTGGAACGGTTATTTTAGGACAGGAGATTGGGGCATGATGGACTCTTCTGGATATTTGTATTTAAAAAGCCGGAAAAAAGAGTTAATAAATGTCGGAGGTAAAAAAGTTTCTCCTGTAGAAGTTGAAGAGGTTTTGAAACAATTAGCCGGTATTACTGATTGTGCATGTGTGGCCATTCCTGATCCCAATGGAATTTTGGGAGAAGTGGTTAGGGCCTATGTCGTGTTCGATAATAATCATCCACACCTTTCAGAGATAAATTCATTGATAGGTAATCGTCTTGAGGTATATAAACAGCCTGTGGAATATATAGAGGTGGAGAACATACCAAAGACAGGTTCTGGAAAAGTTCAACGGTTACTGCTAAATATGCATGATTATGTGGAATCCCCAAAGTCTATATAGTGATTTTTTGTTAAGGCAACCGACCATACTATGTGGTGCGAATTCTATTAGAGGTTTATTTACATATCCATCATCTAAGGTTGCAGTTATTTATGGTTCGGGTTTTAAAGAATCCGATAAAGAGCTTTTTTCAAAGTCCGTGAAATCTTTCGATTTGAAGTATTTGAAAAAAAGCTGGTCGGGCGAACCGACTTTGGAAGAATTGGGCGGTACAATTGACGAATTGGAAAGGTTTAAGCCTGACGTTATTATTGCTGTAGGAGGGGGGGCTGTCATTGATGGTTGCAAAATGGCTCGTCTTTATTATGAATTCCCTTTTTTCGATTCTGCAATGACTCGGTTTAACTATTTGGAGTGGAAAACTTCTTTTATTGCTATTCCTACAACGGTCGGTAGTGGTGCAGAAGCCTCATCGGCTGCGGTAATATTAAATAAAGAATTGAAGAGGAAGGAAATGATCGTAAATAATGCTCTCATGCCTTCTGTAGTCGTATTATCCCCCGATTATATAAAACGTTCGCCAGAACAATTGGTCGTATCTTCTGCATTAGATGCAATTTCTCATATAGTGGAAGGTTACGTATCTGTAATAAATAATGATTTGGCAGATTTATTAGCAGAAAAGGGGCTTCAAATATTAGTTGAAGAGTTACGTAAAGCGGAATATGCGCAAGTTAATTTTCTGCGATTACAATATGCTGGATATTTGGCGGGTATTGTACAGAATCATTGTATTGTAGGAATAGCACATGCTGTCGCTCATCAATTGGCATACTATGGTTATTCGCATAGTATGGGAGTTGCTTTAATGCTTCCTCAAGCCATAAAAGAAAATAGTAAGGATAAGTTTGTCCAGATTAGATACCAGAAGCTTATTCAGGAATCAGGAATGAAGGACATTGAAGAACTATTATCCTTTATTTGGGTCTTAAGGGAAAGGGCAGGAATTACGCAGAGTATCTATGAACGTTCCAAAGTGCTTTTAAATTCATTACTTTCGGACTGTATGTTTATAGATAATGTGATAAATGATAGAGGGGGAAAAGGCAATCCTGTGCCTATCACGAAAGGGATGGTTGAAAAATTGATTGAAAACTATTAATGATGGATTTTATAACAGAGGATTTACTAAAAAAACCTCCTTTTATTTTTGCAAATGAAGAAAAAAAGAATGGAGGTATTTTTTATCGAGCATTATTAGAGGAATTATGTTTTCATTATGATAATAATGTATTGTATCGGAAATTCTGTGATAATAAAGGTTTTAACCCTCATGGATTTAGTGGCGAATTGTGCAATATTCCCTATGTCTCCGTAAGTGTTTTTAAAGAATTTGGTTGTGAATTAGCTTCTGTCCCCCAAGAAAATATAAGATTGACATTACAATCTTCTGCAACTTCCGGAATACCGAGTAGTATTCCTGTGGATAAGGACACTTCTAAGCGTCAAGCTCGAGCTATGGTTAAAGTTGTTCAAGAATTTATAGGTAAAGAACGAAAACCATTTTTAGTAATGGATGTTGATCCTTCTACTGGGTATCGACATTTACTGGGGGCTCGTTTTGCTGCTGTTAGCGGTTATTTGAATTTTGCTTCTAAAGTTGGCTATTTTTTGAAAGTCAATGAAAATAATCAATATTATTTTGACATAGAAGGCATACAAGGTTATATTGGAGAGTTATCTTGTAATCAACCTGTGATTGTCTTTGGTTTTACATATATTTTATATTCAGAGATTATTTGTCCCTGCATAGAGAAGAAGACGAAGTTTCAGTTGCCAAAAGGATCAAAGATTATTCATATTGGTGGTTGGAAGAAATTGGAAAATGAAAAAATTAGTAAAGCTGAATTTAATAGAAGAGCTTCACTTCTCTTTGGAATAGAATCTATGGATGTGATTGATATATATGGATTTACCGAACAAATGGGATTGAATTATCCGGATTGTCCATGTGGATGCAAACATACTTCCCTCTACACTGATTTGATTGTAAGGGATGTAGTTACTAAAAAAGAGCTTCCTGCGGGGAAAGAGGGAATGTTAGAGTTTCTGACACCAATACCCCATTCATACCCAGGAAATGTTGTTCTTACTGACGATATAGGAATAGTTGAAGCAGGCAAATGCCCTTTTGGACGTAGCGGCACACGCTTTAGGATATTAGGGCGGTTGAAAAAGGCAGAAGTTAGAGGTTGCGGTGATATACTGTCAAGTAAACTTAAGTTTTCAGATTCGGGAAAAACTTCGGAGGTTGATTTGGAAGTTTCTAATATTTTAAGAGTTGATTACTTTAATGGTACAATTCCGATGAATGATTCTCCTGAAGAGCAGTTAAAGTTTATTATAGCTTCTTTGAGAAGCCATCTTGATTGGTTACGTAAACAGCCTATTGATGCTTTGCTGGGTTTGATAACAGAAGTGGCTAAGAAATGGGGAGATTCTGATAATGTTCAGATGAAACATTTAAGAGAAAAAGGTTTGTCTTTTCTCGCATCATGGTGTGCACCTGAACATTTAGTGCGTATTGCAACTATAGGTCTAAGGGGAAACAGATTGTATGCAGATACTTTTTTGCCACTTAACTCTTCGACTGTGCAATTTATGAAAGCTACTTCTCGGGGGGTGGTTTGTCATTGGCTGGCAGGTAATGTCCAAGTTTTGGGAATGTTTGCTTTGGTACAATGTATTTTGACGAAGAATGTTAGTTTGCTGAAAATATCATCTAAAGATAATGGAGTGTTCAAATCTATGCTTCAATCGTTTGAGGGTGTCAAATTTACTACAAAAGGAGGGTATACTATCTTTGGGGATGATTTGCTAAAGACAATAGCGGTAGTCTATTTTAGTCATGAAAATAAAAGTCTTGGAACATTGATGTCTGAGGCTTCAAATGTTAGAATTGCTTGGGGAGGACGTGAGGCTGTGCAAACGGTTGCAAATTTTTCTGCGAATTTTGATTGTGAAGATATAATTTTAGGTCCTAAAATTTCATATTCGGTATTAGCCAGAGAAATGTTAAGCGAAGAAAGAAAGGCTCGAAAATTGGCGCGTAAAATAGCTGTAGACTGTAGTGTATTTGATCAAACAGGTTGTGCTTCTGCACACAATGTTTTTGTGGAGAAAGGAGGTCGTATAACGCCACAATGCTTTGCTGAAATGTTGGCAGAAGGGATGAAGAAAACAGCATTGCAAATACCAAAAGGAAATACAAGCCCAGAACAAATATCAGCTATTCATTCTATTCGTGGTATTTATGATTTTAAAGGTATTGTGTATGCAAGTGAAGACTCTACATGGACGGTTTTATATAGTGATGATTTAAAACTAAATATACCTGTTTATTCCCGCGTGGTTTTTGTTCATCCAGTTGATTCAATAAATGACTCATTACAGTTTGTGACAGAGGATATACAAACTATAGGTTTAGCAGCTACGGGGAATAAGGCTCTTCTTTTTGCAATTAAGGCTGTGGAGGCTGGTGCAATGAGACTTCCTGATTGTGGTAAAATGCTGAATTTTGAGTCACCTTGGGATGGTATATTTATCATGGAGAGATTGGTTCGTTGGAATACGTTAGGAGGGCCTTTAGTTTAGTAAGTTATGAATCGTTATAGAATACATCATATTGCGGTCGCAACAGATGATATAGAGAAAACAGCTGAACTTTATAGGCAAATGGGATACACCGTCTCAGGGACTGTTGAAGATTTAAATCAACATGTGTATGTTGCATTTTGTGAACACAGGGGGGTGGAATTGAACTAGTAGGGATAATTGATGAAGAATCTCCTATTTCTAAGTTCCTATCTAAAGTAGGAGTTAGTACTTATCATATATGTTATGAAGTGGATGATTTAGATGTTGCTGTATCATAACTTAGAAAACAGGGCTATTTACCAATAACATCAAGAAAGATATCTACAATAAATAATAGAGAAGTTATTTTTCTATATCATAAATATAATTGTTTAATTGAATTATTAGAAAGAAACAGTGATGAAATTTAATAATACTAATGTTCTGCTTGGATCGAATGTAAGGTTAGGTAAAAATGTAAGAATTGGTGATAATACTACTATATATGATAATGTAACTATTGGTGATAATACGGTAATCAGCAGTAATTGTTTGATTGGAGAACCTGTGAATAGTTATTATCATGAGACTACTTATAATAATCCAGAACTTACTATTGGCGCAAACTCCATTATCCGAAGTAATACGATTATTTATGCGGGGACAGCTATCGGTGAAGGCCTTCAGACGGGGCATTTTTCGATTATTCGTGAAAATAATGTATTAGGTGATCATTGTTGTGTAGGTGTCTATTGTCATATTATGGACAGATGTAAAATCGGTAACTATGTACGTTTCCATAGTTATGATTCAATAGGAGAATTGAGTGAAATAGGTGATTTTGTGCAGTTTTATCCTTGTGTAACTACAACAAATTGTCCTGCCCCTCCTTCAGATATATTGTTAGGGTGTAAATTTGGAGAGTATTCAATTATTGCTGCTAATGCTTTTTTTCTACCTGGATCGGAAATTGGTCGACATTGTTTTGTGGGTTCTCAATCCAGTGTGAAGGGTATTTTTGAAGATTTTTCATTTATCTCTGGTAATCCGGCAAAGCGGTTGATGGATGTAAGAAAGGCTCCGATTATTAATGCGATTACGCATAAAAGACAATATCCATGGCCTTATAATTTTACGAGAAATATGCCTTGGGAGGAAATTGGATATGAACAATGGTTAAATTTAAATACAGAAAAAAATGAAGAATGAGCAACAGAGATTAGATGATATATCTTCTCATAGTATGTATGAAAAAGGAGCATGTGCTTGTACAACAGATTATTTTTATAGATGTATTGTTCCTAAGTTTATAAAAAAAGGTAATATTCTTGAATTAGGTCCTGCTGAAGGTGTTGGTACAAAATATTTATCTACAATGACAGATAATTTAATGCTTGTGGATGGAGCTTTGTCTTTCTGCGATATTTTAAAAGAACGTTATCCGGAGGCAATAGTTTATTGTTCTTTGTTTGAGGATTTTCGACCTGATGAGTCTTTTGACAATATTATATTGGGACATGTGTTAGAGCATGTCGAAAACCCGGTACAGATATTATCTATAGTACAGAATTGGTTAAAACCAAATGGTTTAATATTTGTCGCTGTTCCAAATAAAAACTCTATTCATCGGCAAGCAGCAGTATTGATGGGGTTGTTAGAATCAGAAGATAGTTTTTCAGAGTTAGATAAGCATCATGGGCACCGACGTGTATATGGTTATTCAGATTTGAAAAATGATTTTGATCAAGCTGGATTAACGATCGTTAATAGTGGTGGATATTGGTTGAAACCAATATCCAATGCTCAGATAGAAAAAGATTGGACTTCATCTATGTTGGATGCTTTTATGAAATTAGGAGAAAAATATCCTGAAATTGCAGCAGAAATATATGTTATTGCAAAGAGATGATTAAATTCTTAGATTTAAAACAAATAACCGATAAATACTCTCATGAAATACATGAGGCTGTCTCTCGTGTGATAGATTCAGGTTGGTATCTTCAAGGTCAAGAAAACAAAGCGTTTGAGACAAATTATGCTAGTTACATTGGGACTTCTTATTGTGTAGGCGTAGCAAATGGTCTTGACGCTTTGAATTGGATATTGCGCGCTTATATAGAGTTGGGGTTAATGTCCGAAGGTGATGAAATAATTGTCCCAGCAAATACTTATATTGCATCTATCTTGGCGATAACCGACAATAAACTGAAACCTGTTTTAGTAGAACCGGCTCTTAATACTTATCAGATTGATGACGATAAAATAGAAGAAGCTATAACGGAACGTACAAAAGGAATTTTGATTGTCCATTTGTATGGACAATGTGCATATACCGATAAGATAGGGGAATTGTGTAAAAAATACAATTTGAAACTTATAGAAGATAATGCGCAAGCACATGGTTGTATGTTTAAAGGGGTAAAAACGGGTTCGTTAGGCGATGCAGCAGCTCATAGCTTTTATCCAGGTAAAAATCTGGGAGCATTGGGTGATGCGGGGGCTATTACGACAAATGATAAGGATTTGGCAGAAATTATTCGGGCGTTGGCTAATTACGGTTCTGCACAAAAATATGTGTTTAAATATAAGGGTCGAAATAGCCGTTTGGATGAAATACAAGCAGCTGTTTTGGATGTGAAATTAAAGTATTTAGATAAGGATAATGCTATTAGAAAGGAAATTGCTGCTTATTATCTCCAGCATATTACAAATTCAAAAATTGTTTTACCCGAAGTTGTAGACTGGGATGCTCATGTGTTTCATTTATTTGCTATTCGTTGTACAAAACGAGATGATCTTCAACGTTATTTGGCTGAACATGAGATACAGACATTGATCCATTATCCGATTCCTCCGCATAAACAGGCTTGTTATAAGGAATGGAATCAATTGTCGTTTCCTGTGACAGAGCAGATACATCGGGAAATTTTAAGTTTGCCGATGGGACCTTGTCTAACTTTTTCTGAAGTAGAGAAAGTCGCATTAACATTAAATTTATTTGGAAATGATAAATAAACCTCTTATTTCATTTTGCTTATTTAGTTATAATCAACAGGAGTTTATTGAGGAGGCTATACAAGGAGCTTTATCTCAAACATATTCTCCTTTGGAAATAATTATATCTGATGATTGTTCTACAGATAAAACATTTGATATAATTCAAGATTGTATAAAGCAATATGCTGGGCCTCATACAATTATTTTAAATAGAAATGATAAAAATCTCGGTATTCGCGAGCATTGGAATAAAGTTTGTCTCTCTCTTGCAAAAGGTTCTATTATTGTTGGAGCCGGAGGTGATGATGTGTCATTGCCAGAGAGGACGGAACTTTCTTATAGTATATTATTAGAACATCCGGAAGCCATGTGTGTGAGCTTTTTATCGGATACTGTAGATCGTTATGGAAAAACACTTCGGCCTGTCCCGCGAGATAGGTTTGATAAGTATGTAAGTGTATTTAGTATAAAAGATTATTTGGCATTTCGTGATTTTTTTATTTTTGGTGGAGATTCAAGAGCATTTCGTAGAGAAGTAATGGAGATTTTTGGTCCACTTACATTTCCTGATGCTGAAGATATATATGTGTTTTTACGTTGTTTGCTAATTGGTACTATTTGTTATAGTAGAGAACCGTTAGTGAAATATCGTAAACATGGAAATAATGTAAGTTCAAAATCTTCATTAAGTTCACAGAGGACATTTTATCAACAAATAATGAGGGATATATTATATGCATTAGATAAAGGGCTTATTACGAAAGAAATTTACTTAAAGCTAAAAGTGAAATTCTTGAAAATACATATTAGAGGATATATAAATTATATTTTAGGGTTGATTCCTTTTTATAATAGAATAAAAGTTGGATTTATCCGTTTGTGTAAGAGAATAGCAAGAAAATTCTTTTAACCCATGAAACGAAAAGATATAATAACAGTCACCTCTCCTCTTCTCCCTCCATTAAATGAGTTTACTCCCTATTTGGAAGATATTTGGAAACGTAAGTGGCTTACCAATAACGGACATTATCATCAAGAGTTAGAAAAAGCTCTTTGTGAGTATCTGAAAGTCCCCTATATTAGTCTCTTTACAAATGGAACTTTGCCATTGATATGTGCTTTGCAAGCTATGCGTATTACAGGAGAAGTTATAACGACACCTTACAGTTTCGTAGCTACAACTCATGCTCTTTGGTGGAATGGGATAAAGCCTGTGTTTGTGGATATAGATCCTTTGACTGGTAATATAGATCCTGAAAAGATTGAAGCAGCGATTACTCCAAAAACGACTGCTATCATGCCAGTTCATGTATACGGACAACCCTGTGATACAGAGCGTATTCAGAAAATAGCAGATACCTATGGATTAAAAGTTATTTATGATGCAGCTCATGCCTTTGGAGTGGAGAAAGATGGTGTTTCTATTATTAATGCTGGCGATATGGCCACATTAAGTTTCCACGCAACTAAAGTTTATAATACAATTGAAGGGGGAGCATTGGTTTGCCATGATGCAGAAACTAAGCAGCGTATTGATTATTTAAAGAATTTTGGTTTTGCAAATGAAATAACAGTTGTTGCTCCTGGTATTAATGGGAAGATGGATGAAATTCGTTCGGCTTATGGCTTGTTGAGTTTAAAGTATGTGGATGAAGCTATTAAGAAGCGTCAGAAAGTCGCTGTTTGCTATCAAGAAACTTTGAGAGGAATTTCTGGAATACGTTTTTTTGATGAGTGTTCAAATATTAAGTCGAATTACTCATATTTTCCTATCTTTGTTGACTCAAATATGTATGGTTTAAGTAGAGATGCTTTGTATGAGAAGATGAAATTGGCAGGGATTTATGGGCGTAGATATTTTTATCCACTGATTTCTTCTTTTTCTACTTATAGAGGATTGGATTCTGCGGATCGTAAGAATTTGCCGGTCTCAAATAAATTAGCAAGTGAGGTAATTTGTTTGCCTATGCATCACAATTTGAATGAAGAAGATATAAATAGAGTTTTGGATAGTATTGTAAAGTGAAAAATCTAATTATAATAGGGGCCAGAGGTTTTGGTCGTGAAGTTTATAACTTGGCGATTGAATGTCGGGAATATGGGTCAGACTTTGTTGTTAAAGGTTTTTTGGATGACAAGGCTGATGCTTTGGATGATTATAAGGGATATCCTGTAATTCTTGGACCTGTTGAAGCATATGAGATTCAAACAGGTGATGTTTTTATTTGTGCATTGGGTGATGTGAATTATAAACAAAAATATGCACAGATAATATTGGCTAAAGGAGGACAGTTTATTTCATTAATCCATCCAGATGCGTATGTATCCAAAAATACACAGATAGGTATTGGTTGTATTATCTGTAGAAATGCTTTACTCTCTTGTGATGTTAAGGTCGGTGATTTTGTAACAATTCAACCTTTTTCCGATTTGGGACATGATGCGGTTGTTGGTAATTATTGCCATTTAAATACATATTCTTTTTTGGGAGGCTATGTCCGATTGGGTAATGGTGTGACAATTCAAACTGGAGGAAAAGTATTACCACATAAGCATATTTGCGATAATGTGATGGTTGGTATAGGAAGCGTTGTGATTAGAAATATAAATGAAGAGGCTGTGACCGTATTTGGTTTGCCTGCAAAGAAACTATAATTTAGATAGATATGAACATAAATGATTTTATTAGAAATTTTGCCGAACAATTCGAAGATACAACAGAAAGTGAATTTACGGCAACAACCGTATTTAAAGATTTGGACGAATGGTCTTCGCTGATAGCTTTATCTATAATTGCTATGGTAGATGAGGAATATGATGTTTTGTTAAAAGGAGATGATATTCGAAATGCTGAAACTATAGATGATTTATTTGAAATAGTAAGATCAAGAAGATAGATATATGTTTAATTTGAACGGCAAGCATATATTGATTACGGGTGCATCTTCTGGAATGGGGAGAGTCTTCGCTCAAATGATTGCAAAGCAAGGTGCAAGAGTCTCTCTTTTGGCTCGTAATGAAGAAAGATTAAGAGAGACGTTGTCTGGCTTGGAAGGAGAAGGTCATCAATATTATGTATGTGATTTGGTAGATGATTGCCAATTGAAAAAAGTGGTAGACGTTCTCACTCCTTTGAATGGAATTGTTTTTTGTGCAGGTGTAAATGAATTTTTACCTATAAAATTTGTTAAGCAGGAAAAAATAGATCATATTTTTCAGACTAATTATTTTTCACAATTATTGTTGTTGAAATATATACTGAAAAAGAAGTTGCTTAATAAAGGCTCTTCTTTAATTTTCATTTCTTCGGTTTCTTCTTTATTGGGGGTTTCAGGAACACTCTTATATGCATCGTCTAAAGCGGCTATCAATTCTGCTGTTAAAGTATTAGCAAGTGAATTTTCAAGTTCTAAAATACGAGTAAACTCTATTTGTCCGGGTATAATTAAGACACCTATGATTGAGAATACAAATATTGATGAAACGCAGTTCTTGGAACAGGAATGTAAGTATCCTTTAGGATTAGGCATTCCGGAAGATGTAGGTTATGCGGTTATTTACCATTTGGCAGATGAGAGTCGTTGGCTTACTGGTAATATAATGGTCTTAGATGGTGGTTTTTCATTGAATAAATAATATGGCGACAATAACATACCATAATGTCGGAGTAAAGGCGATGTCAGCTTGCGTCCCTTCTTATATTGCATATAATAAGGACTTGGTTGATTTGATGGGACAAGAAGAAGTTGATAAAATGATTGATTCAGTAGGTATTCATGAGCGAAGAATATCTTCTCCAGATATTTGTGCTTCTGATTTGTGTTTTAAAGCAGCAGTGAGATTGATGGAGGATAATCAGATTGATCCTGCATCAATTGATATGCTTTTGTTTATGAGCCAAACACCCGATTATCAGATTCCGGCAAGTTCTTGTATATTGCAACATCGTTTAGGCTTACCAAAATCTTGTGCTTGTATGGATATTACATTGGCATGCTCAGGATATGTATATGCTTTATCAACAGCGTTTTCATTTGCTTCTATGGAAGGTATTAATCGAGTACTTTTACTTGATGGAGAAACTATTTCAAAGGTAGTAAATCCTCGTGATAAAGTAAATTTACCTCTTTATGGTGATGCAGGTACTGCGACTCTAATCGAAAAAGGAGATTATAAAGATTCTGTGTTTATATTGAATACAGATGGAAGTGGAGAGGAGGCAGTGAAGATTCCTGTTGGAGGGTACCGTCATCCTTTCACTGTGGAAAGTATGAAAGAAATGGAGCGGGAAAATGCAAATTACAGATCTGATGTCCAAATTTATATGGATGGAATGGATGTTTTTAATTTTGCAATAGGGGTTGTTCCTAAAAGTATTAAGGAAATAGTGAAACAAACTAATTCGTCTTTGGAGGATATTGATTATTTGGTATTTCATCAGTCTAATAAATTTATGACAGATTTTTTTGTAAGGCGTTTGAAGTTTAGTCCTGAAAAAGTGCCTTATTGCATTTCAAAATATGGAAATACCAGTTCGGCTTCTATCCCTTTGACTATGGTGTCGGAACTATCTGGTCTATTAGATGCTGAAAAAACAGTTGTAATGTGTGGTTTTGGGGCAGGGTTGTCATGGGGTACAGCTCGAATAATCTATCATAATTGTCAGATTTCTACTGTAATTGAATATTAATATGTTGATTGATTGTAAGTTTCATCATATCGGGATGGCTGTTTTTGATATTGAGAAAACAGCTCCCTATTATATGGAGGTTGGATATAGTCGGACTGAAACGATAATTGATCCTATTCAGAATGTAAAGATATGTTTCCTTCATAAGGAAGGAATGCCTTTGTTAGAATTGTTAGCTCCAGTAAACGATAAATCTCCTGTCAATCGGATCTTGGAAAATATGGGTGTACAGCCCTATCATTGTTGTTATGAAGTTCCCAATATTGATGAAGCTGTAACTTATTTGAAAAGAAAAGGATTTTTATTGTTAGGAAAACCTATTTCGGCTTGTGCAATGGAGGGGAAACAGATCTGTTTCCTTTTCAATAAGCCTGTGGGGCT
Organism: uncultured Parabacteroides sp.; assembly: GCA_900552465.1. Taxonomy (GTDB): domain Bacteria; phylum Bacteroidota; class Bacteroidia; order Bacteroidales; family Tannerellaceae; genus Parabacteroides. The sequence continues at coordinate 36,859 of URZO01000010.1, forward strand.
TATTGAATTGGTTGAATTATAAATAGAGTATGCAATATTTTATCTTTCGAAATTATACAGTTGAGAATCTATTTAATACATTCGATGTCAGTTTTTCTGGATATGATGACATTTTTTGTATTGATCAAAAGGCTGATGGTTATATTTGGTGCTATCAGGTTCCAATCAAATACGATGTGGATGCTTTGATTACCGAGGTAGAAGCTTATTTTGATAAGTTGTGCTTATGTTTTAGCCGGATAGTGGAAAAGAAACCTTTTCTTGTTTTTTCATTGGAGAATCTGAGCGAGGTTCGGTTTTGTGATGTAGACTATCGATTAGAAGAGACCATTGACCGATTTAATAGAAGAGTACGTGAGTTTGCTGAAGAGCATCAAAATATCAAGTTTATTGATTTTTCCGAATTCCTTCGATGTTTCCCGTCTGATCAATGGATTGATTGGAAATACTATCTTGTATCACAGATAGTTATAAATCCCCGGTTGGTTCCCTACTTTAAAAAGTGGTTTTTACATAAGCTTGATAGTATATCATTGAAACGTAAAAAGTGTTTGGTTTTAGATTTAGATAATACTCTTTGGGGGGGGGTTTTAGGAGAAGAAGGAATGAATGGCATTAAGATTGGAGGGGATTACCCTGGTAATGCTTTTCTTTATTTTCAAAAGGCATTAGTCGCTTTGAGTAAGTCCGGTATTATTCTTACGATTTGCAGTAAGAATAATGAAGCGGATGTTTTGGAGGCGTGGAAAAATAATCCATTTATTGTATTAAAAAAAGAGTATATATCTGCATATAGAATCAATTGGCAAAATAAGGTTGATAATATAATGGATTTAGCTAAAGAGTTGAATATAGGCTTGGATAGTTTTGTCTTCATTGATGATAATCCTTCTGAGCGAGAACTTGTCAAGCAAATGTTGCCTATGGTTGAAGTTCCAGATTTTCCTGATAAACCGTATCTTTTACCTTCATTTTTCAATTCTTTAGTAAATGATTATTTTCGTGTGTATACCCTCACTGATGAAGATAAGCAAAAAACTCTTCAATATCGGGCGAATGTTAGAAGAGCAGAAGAACAGGCAAAATTTGTTGATATGGAATCTTATTTTGCAAGTTTGCAATTGAAGATTACAATAGAAAAATTAGATTCATATAATTTATCTCGTATTGCTCAAATGACTCAGAAGACTAATCAGTTTAATTTGACGACAAAACGATATACTGAATCAGATATTTTAAGTTTGGAAGATAAGGGATGGCATATTTATTGTGTTCGAGTAGAGGATAAGTTTGGAGATAACGGTATCACCGGTACAATCTTTTTGCAGCCTATAAATGAAGGATGGATTATCGATTCTTTGTTGTTTAGTTGCCGTATATTGGGAAAAGGCATAGAGTTTGCTTTTATGCAATCCTTATTATTTCATTTAAAAGAAAAGGGTTATTCAAATATAGAAGCTTTTTATTTGCCGACATTGAAAAATGAACAGGTATCACATTTTTATGATCAGTTAGGGTTTGCATTAGTTGATGAGGATGCTTCATCCAAATATTATCAGTTAGATTTAAGCCAGTGGAGTATGCCAATAAAGTCATATTATAATATTATATATAAATAGAATGGAAGAACGTATATTTAAAGTATTAAAAGAAACATTTAATTTAGATCAAGTAGATACGACTTTGTCGCAGGCGAATTGTATTAAGTGGGATTCTATGAATCATCTGAATTTAATTATAGCTTTGGAATCAGAGTTTGAAGTTTCCTTTGAGCCTGAAGAAATGGCTGTCATGAAAAGTTATGAGACAATATCTACTGTTCTAAAAGAAAAATTGGGATAAATGCTTTCCCCTATAATTGTTCCTGTTTATGATCGTTTAGAACATTTGCAAAGGTGCGTCTCTTCCTTGCAAATGAATGATTTAGCAATTGAATCTATATTATATATAGTTTCTGATGCTTCTTATAAACCTGAGCATATAGAAAGAATCAATAGAGTGCGTGAGTATGTTTCTACTATTGATGGTTTTAAAAAGGTTATAGGTATTTTTAGAGAGGAAAATTTAGGTGCCCATTGTTCGATAGGGAATGCTATCATTGATATACTGAAGGAGTATGACTCATATATCTTTTTAGAAGATGATATAGTAGTCTCTTCCGATTTTCTTCGATTCATGAACGATGGCCTTACTTATTATAAAAATCAAAAGGATATTTTTGCTATATGTGGCTTTAAGCTCCCTTTCGTTTTGCCTAAAGGATATGATAAAGATATCTATTTCTATCCTTGTAATTCGCCTTGGGGATTTGCTACTTGGAAAGATCGCTGGGAATCGGTAAATCATGAATATTTTGATCGTTATTCTGAATTAAAGAAAGATCCGAAAAAATACAAAGCATTCACTTCTATAGGCTTTTATATAAAAGGTATTTTACAAGCCGATTCTCGGAAGGAAATTGTTGCTGGAGATTTACGTGTTTATTACCACATGTTCCAACACAATATGTGTTCTGTTTTTCCCGCTGTTTCCAAAACACAGAATTGGGGTTTCGACGGTACAGGAGAACATTGTGGTAATAAAAAAGTATGGTGGGCGAAACCTGAATTGGATACAAGAAATCAATCGACAAAATTTATCCCTTTTACTGGTTACAATGAGGAGTTATTGAAAAGTCATAGAAAATTTATGGATAAAGTGTTTGGAGGGATAATCGCAAAATGGTTAAAATATACTTGGGTGCATAGGTTATGGAAGAAAGTGAAAATACGCCTTTGATTAGTGTTGTTATTCCTCTTTTCAATAAAGAAAAAGTTGTTTTGAAGACATTAGAATCAGTTACAAAACAGACTTTTACTAATTTTGAAGTTGTAATAATAAATGATGGCTCTACGGATCATAGTGTAGAAATAGTATCTCATTTTTTAGATAATGAATCATTATCTAATCAACCGAATATTCGGTTGATTAGATAATGAATCATTATCTAATCAACCGAATATTCGGTTGATTAGTAAGTCTAATGGAGGTGTTTCTTCTGCTCGAAATCGTGGCATACAAGAAGCTAAAGGAAAATATGTATCTTTTCTGGATGCAGATGATGAATGGATGCCGGATTTTTTATATTATATTAATGAGTTGATTGTGAAATATCCTATGTGTGATGTTTTTGCTACATTATATGCATATAGGGAACCTGACAAGTTTTATGAGGCAGATATAAAGAGATTTACTTTTGATTCAATAGATGGTATCGTGAATAATTATTTTGAAATGTCAACGCAAGGTAGACCTCCTTTGTGGACTTCCTCAATAGTTGTAAGTAAAAAAGCAATTTTTTCTATAGGAGGATTCCCTCCATTAAAAATGGGTGAAGATATTCTGACTTGGGCTAAATTGGCTTGTCAATATAAAATTGCATATTATCGGAAAGTATTAGCAGTCTATAACCGTTTGCCGGAAAGCTATGAGACAGGGTCATATGCAGAAGACACGTTGCCTTCTCCAAAGGATGATAAAGGGGGAGAATTACTACAGATGTTATATTTATCAAATCCGAATGTGAAAGGATTGAAAAAGTATTGTTTTTTATGGCATAAGATGCGACTTGTAATGTTTGTAGATTCAGGAAGAAGAAAGGAGGCTTTTCAAGAATGGTTGAAAACAATACCTTCTGGACTATTTAATCTGGATTGTTATTATCGATTGTTTTTGAATTTGATTCCTGTTATATGGCAAAGGGGAATTAAGAGAATAATAGGTAAATATTGAATAATAAGTAATTCTGGTGATTATTTATCTTCGTCGGATTAAGGTCTTATATATAGCTAAAATATTGTGTTATGAATAATTTAAAATCCTTATATTTGAATCAACGGTTTTTCCCAAACATTTCAAGTGTTGTTATCAATCCTTTTTATTTTACACGTAAGAGGTTATTGAAATGTTTATCTAATTTTGCCTCCTCTCTATCTGGTCGCCTTTTAGATTTTGGGTGTGGGTCTAAGCCATATAAGTCATTATTTACAGAAGTGTCCGAGTATGTCGGTGTAGATGTCGAGAATGAGGGACATAACCATGATACAGAGGACGTGGATTTTTATTATGACGGGATGACTCTTCCTTTTGAAAAAGAGATATTTGATTCGATTTTATGCAGTGAGGTTTTGGAACATGTTCCGGATCTTGATGTCACATTGAACGAACTAAATCGAGTTTTAGTTTTGGGTGGTAAATTATTGATAACAGTACCATTCGTTTGGCCGGAACACGAATTACCATTTGACTTTAGACGATTTACTGTAAATGGATTATCAAAAGTCGTAAAAGATCATGGTTTTGAAATACAAAAAGTGAACACTTCCGGAACATTTATTGAAGTCATTATTCAAATGTGGATAATGTATTTGCATAATGGATTGTATACAAAGAACCGTTATTTGAATATTTTGATAAATGCGATTTTTATATTTCCGTTTACCCTATCGGGTATTATTCTTTCTACTATTTTTCCCAACATAAAAGGGTTATATCTTAATGTTACTTTATTAGCAGAAAAGAAAGCTACAGCGTTTGATCCTGTTTTAATAAAATGAAGGTCCTCCTAATAAATACCTCGGAATGTGTAGGTGGTGCTGCTGTTGCTGCAAGACGTTTAAAGCGTGCTTTGCTGAAAATTATTAGCGTAAATGTTAAAGTCTTGGTTCGAGATAAACAAACGGCAGATGTTGCCATTTGTTCTATACAGCGGTCATGGTTTAGTCGTAAAGTGAGTTTTTTCCGTTTCCTCTGGGAGCGATTAATTATTTTTATTGCTAACTTTTTCTCTCGGCAAAACCTTTTTCAGGTTTCTATCGCTAATACAGGTAATAATGTCATAAAACAACCTGTTGTTCAGGAGGCTGATATTATTCATCTCCATTGGATTAATCAAGGCTTTCTATCTTTGTCCGATTTAAAAAAGTTGATTGCCTCAGGCAAGCCTGTAGTATGGACGCTCCATGATCTTTGGCCTGCAACAGCCATTTGTCATTATCCGGACAAGTGTGAAAAATATCAATCGAAATGTAGTCAATGCCCATTACAGGTCGTTTCTCCTCTATTTGATTTGGCTGCCTGGACTTATAGGAGGAAAAAGAAGATTGGATTAGATAAGGTTCATTTTGTCGGTTGTAGCAGATGGATAACGGAAATGGCGGAAAAAAGTTCTTTATTGGAAGGTGCATCGTTTACTTCTATTCCCAATTCAATAGATACTTCTGTTTTTAAACCGAGAAATAAGAGCGATGCAAGAGTGTTATTACATTTGCCGGAAGATAAGTCCCTATTATTATTTGCCGCAGCTAAACTATCAGATAAAAGGAAAGGGGCAAATTATTTAATAGAGGCTTGCTCGGTGTTAAAACAGTGTTATACGGATAAGATAGAAATTGTTTTAATGGGTAATGGCTCTGAAGAACTATGCCGGGCATTGCCTTTTAAAGTAAATTCATTAGGATATATTTCAGATCAGGCAACAATGGTTGCGGCCTATTCCTGTGCGGATTTGTTTGTGATCCCTTCATTAGAAGATAATCTACCTAATACGATAATGGAATCGATGGCATGTGGAACACCCTGTGTAGGCTTTGCAACAGGCGGTATCCCTGAAATGATTGATCACAAAATAAATGGCTATGTTGCAAACTGTATGGATGCAAGCGATTTAGCTAACGGTATCCAATGGATTTTGGAACACAAAGACTGGCAAGTTCTTTCGGATGCTTGCGTGAAAAAAGTACAAGTGAATTATGCCGAAGAAGTTGTTGCCAAACGATATATAGAACTATATAAAAGTATTATATGAAAACATTATCAATAATCATACCTGCTTATAACGAAGAAAAAACAATTCATCTGATTTTGGATAAGATTAGAGATGTCGAGTTGATTGGGGGAGTGAGGAAACAGGTGATTATAGTAAATGATCATTCTAGTGATCAAACAGAAAAAGTTATCTTAAAGTATAAGGTAGATAACCCAATACTGGATATCCAGTATTGCCTTCATTATGCGAATGAAGGCAAAGGGGCTGCTATACGGACAGGAATTCAATTTGTAAAGGGCGACTTTGTCATTATACAAGATGCGGATTTGGAGTATGATCCGAATGATTATAATTTGTTGTTACCATTATTGTTAAAAGGAGAAAAAGTCGTTTATGGTTCTCGATTTTTGATGAAAGAGAATAAACATTCCTATAAGAGTTTTTATTTAGGAGGATTATTGGTTACTACAGTGACAAATCTGCTTTATAATCAAAATTTAACTGATGAACCTACTTGCTATAAAGCTTTTCAATCAGATTTTCTTAGGTCAATCCCTTTGGTTTGTACAGGTTTTGAGTTTTGCCCGGAGGTGACGGCTAAAGTTGCCCTTCGAGGATATAAAATAAAAGAAGTTCCGATTCATTATTACCCCAGATCGGTAGAGGAGGGGAAGAAAATAAAATGGACAGATGGGGTTGAAGCGTTGTGGGTATTGTTCAATTATTACAGACTCCATGTACAGCAAAGATTATTACAAGCATGTAAAAAGTTATCGTTAACTTATTTGTTCCTTTCCGTTTTTTGTTTTCTCAGTATTTTGTTTGTGTATTGGATACCTCGGTCAGAGTCTATGAATCGGAACCTGTCGGATTCTCTTCAGACAGTGCTGTCAGAAGGAATTTATAAGCGTGCTTTTGTGAATATGATGCTGTTTGACTTGGATAATCCGACTAATGAAATAATGCTTTCTAAAGCGGCCTATTATGATAAAGATCATATTTTGCAATCGGCATTGATGAATTATAGCTCATCGAAAGAGGATATTTTATCTGGGAATTATGTTTCATCAGAGAATGAAATGTATGGACGCTATTGGCATGGATATTTGTTGTTTTTGAAACCAGTCTTGCAGGTTATGAATTATACTCAAATACGATATTTGAGTTATTTGTTGATCGGACTGTTGATCATCGGGATCAGTATTTTGATATATAAGAAGGCCAACATGCAAGCAACCTTTGCATTTATGGTTTCTATGATAGCTGTAGAATGCTATATTGTGCCATTGTCGTTGCAGCTAAGTACAATGTTCTATGTGTCTTTAGGTGCTGTATTCTTTTTATTATTATCTAATAACTTGCTAAATAATAGAGGAGTAAGTGTTTTCTTTTTTATTATTGGCGGTTTGACTGGCTTTTTTGATTTTTTGACAACACCTGTACTGTCATTAGGCTTGCCACTATTAGTTTATATTCTGTTAAATCGAAGAGGCGAGGATTGGAAACTTGTAATAAAATCTGCTCTTTGTTGGGGATTGGGATATGCTTCTATATGGATGACGAAGTGGATTTTGGTTTCGGCTCTGACTGATTATAATATGATTGCAGATGCTGTTTCCCAGGCCTTTTTACGGATGGGAATCGGTTCGGGTAATGGTGTGAATCCTGAAGTGGAACAAGGAAATGTTCTATTTGAAAGAGTTGGTCAGACATTCGCTAATTTACCTTCTAATCCTACTATGTTGTTGATCTTATTCTTTTTGGGGGGTGTTTGTGGAATCTTCTTTTTGTTGCCTAAAAAGGAGCATGCATACAAAAATAATATTGCTTATATTTTGATAGCGTTGATTCCGATTGTTTGGTATGCCATGTTGGGGAATCATACCGGCATTCATTGGCGATTTACTCATCGTTCGTTAGCTGTGACGATGTTTGCAGGTTTATTGTTCTTAATGAATGCTATAGACTGGAAACGAATCAAATCTCCTGTCCGATATATCCGGTCTCGACGATGATGGGACAGTACAGATACGAATTTATGACGATAAATTGGTAATTGCTAACGAAGTTCGTTTGCAGGATATCACGGTATAGGATTTATCCAGGTCCCATCCTTCCAGACCACATAACAAATTGATTGCCGATGTCTTTTATAAAGCCGGTTTTATCGAAAGTTGGGGGAGAGGGACGCAACGGATTTTCGATGTATAAAAGAAGGATTACCCGCTCCTGTTTGTGAGTATAAGATGGGCTTTTTATATCTGATATTTTCAAATGAGCGGATAAATGAGTTAACGGAAATGGAACAGAAAGTGTATGATCTGATTCGCCTAAATCCGCACATACGTCAATCGGATTTGTTTGTACAGTTGGACTTGACAGAGCAATATATTCGTAAGATCGTAAAACATTTGAAGGACGGAATGTTTATTGAAAGAGTGGGGGCTCGAAAGAATGGATATTGGAAAGTAAAGTAAGGCGTTTGTGGGGGAATATATTGGTAATATATCTGATGGGTTTATGGTGACGGTGTTTGGTGATAAGGTCGGTGGTACAATTGGTGGTACAAATAAATGGTTGTTGAGGCAATCTTTCGTTTCTCTTGAAGGGGTTAAGGAGCAAATTGTACAGATTATGAAGGAAAATCCTTCCGTAACAATTCGCCAACTGAGTTTATCATTGGATATGAACAAGTCCGCAATGCAGAGGCATATCGATGCTTTGAAAAAGAATGGATATATAGAGCGGGAAGGAATTACTCGTGGGAAATGGATTGTAAAGTTAAATAGAACAGAGTAATATTATATGCAGCAACAACCTACATTTTCAATCATAACAATAATATATAACGCATCCCGTTGGGCGGAACAGACTTTTTTGAACGTGTTGAGCCAGTCGTATCCGCATATCGAATATATTGTGATTGACGGCGGCTCGACGGATGGAACGGTCGATATTATCAAACGGTATGAGTCGGGACTTGCTTATTGGGTGAGCGAGCCGGATAAGGGTATTTATGATGCCATGAATAAGGGGCTTCAGAAGGCGACGGGCGATTATGTCTGGTTTATCAATGCCGGTGATACCTTATGTACGTCGGATACGGTCCAGCGGGTGGCTTCCCTGATACAAAAGCGAAAGACGCTGCCGGATGTTATATATGGTGAAACGAACATTGTGGACGAGGAAGGGCGGTCATTGGGGCTCAGGCGCCTCAAGGCCCCCCGGAAGCTTTCGTGGAAAAGTTTTCGTATGGGAATGTTGGTTTGTCACCAGTCGTTTATAACAAAACGTGTCATTGCTCCGTTATATGACTTACAATACCGCTATTCTGCCGATTTCGACTGGTGCATCCGCTGCATGAAACAGGCCAGGGCGTTGTATAATACGCATCTTACCCTGTCTAACTTTCTGGATGGCGGAACGAGTACGACGCAAAGAAAAGCATCATTGCGAGAACGATATGCGATTATGTGCAAATATTATGGTACTTTTGTTACGGTTTTGCTCCATGGATGGTTTGCTGTCCGTTTCTACACGGCCAAATGCCTGAAGGGACGCGTTTGATAGTATGAATTTTAATGATATATATATGAAGGATTTGCTAAAGCAGTGGGGGAAACACATTGTTGCCCTGATCTTGTTTTTAGGTCTGGTGATGGTCTATTTTTCACCGGCGGTGTTTGATGGGAAAGTTGTTATGCAGGGAGATAGCATCAAAGCATCCGGAATGGGGCATAGCCAGATGGATCAGTATGCCAAGACTGCACAGCCGGGAGAGTTTAGTGCCTGGTCGGATGCCATGTTCGGGGGAATGCCGTATGTTTCAGGATATGGGCAGCCTGCACCGAGTATGCCTTCTTATACGATTGTGGATGGGTGGTTGAAGACTGTCGGATATATGAATGCGGCTATGGTTTTTGTCGGTTTAGTCAGTTTCTACCTGCTGATGTGTATCATGGGAGTGAACTGGTGGTTGGCGATTGCCGGAGCGATTGCCTTTGCCTTTGCTTCATATAACATCATTATAATAGAGGCCGGGCATATTGTGAAGGCATACGTGATCGGATATATGCCGGTCACATTGGCAGGGATGGCTTTGCTTTTCAGGCGTTCTTATCTGTGGGGAGCTGTTCTGTTCTTATTGGGGGTGGCTTTGTCCTTGGCGAACGGACATGTTCAGATTACCTATTATCTGGTGTTGCTTTGCTTATTGATTTATATAGGATATGTAATTAAGAAAATCAGAGAGAAGGCATATGGGGAATGGTTGAAGACAACCTTGATTATGGCGGCTTGCGTTATTCTGGCGGTGTTACCGAATGCACAAGGAATGTATTCCAACTGGGATCTGAGTCAGCATTCGACGCGTGGGGCAACGGAACTGACGCCTAAACCCGATGCTTCGGGAAAGGTGGAAAAGGTTTCTACCGGTCTGGACAAAGATTATGCTTTCCAGTGGAGCTATGGTTGGAAAGAATTACTGACGGTTCTTGTGCCGAATACGTATGGCGGAAGTTCCGGCGGTACGTTGGACAGCTCTTCGGAATTATATAAAGAATTGAAGAAGAACGGGGCGCAGGTAGGAAAGGAAGTACAGACTTATACATATTGGGGAGACAAGATTTTTACCTCCGGACCGGTTTATTTCGGGGCATTGGTCTGCTTCCTGTTCGTTTTGGGGATGTTTGTGGTCCGGAATCCGATGAAATGGTGGCTGTTTGCCGGCTCGCTCTTTTTGACTTTCCTGGCATTGGGGCGTAACTTTGATGCTTTCAACGATTTGATGTTCCATTATCTGCCGATGTATAATAAGTTCCGTACCGTCGAAATGGCGTTGGTGATACCTGGATTGGTATTTCCGATTGTCGGTATTTGGGGATTGCGGGAAATTCTGGCGCAGAAAGTGGATGAGGCCCGGTTGAAGAAAGGATTCCTTTGGGCTTTGGGATTGACGGGAGGTATTTGTGTAGTTCTTTGGCTGATGCCGTCTTTGTTGTTGAATTTCCGATCTGCTTATGATGCTCAGTTCCAGAATCAGGTGCCGGAGTGGTATTATACGGCTTTGTTGATGGACCGTGCCTCATTGGCTTCGGCAGACGCGCTACGTTCTTTGATCTTTATTCTGTTGGGAGCCAGTCTGCTTGTCTGGTTCTGGAAAGCAAAGAATAAGAAAACGACTGCTACGTTTGTGAGTGCAGGTATGGCTGTTCTTATATTGATAGACCTTTGGACTGTGGATCGCCGTTATTTGAATGACAGTAATTTCGTCAAACAACAGCCGGGTGAAATGTATAAGGAAACAGTAGCCGATAAGGAAATCCTGAAGGATGCGGATTCCACTTTCCGTGTCCTGAATATTAATAATCCCTGGCAGGAAACGAATACTTCTTATTATCATCATTCAATAGGTGGTTACCATGCCGTAAAACTGCGCCGTTACCAGGAACTGATCGATCATCGTCTGGATGGGGAGTTACGTGGTATTATCGGGGCTTTGCAGAAGGCCCGGACGGCAGATGATGTAATGTCTGCGCTGGCTGCTTGTCCTTCATTGAATATGCTGAATACGCGTTATGTTATCTATAATCCGGAACAGCCGCCGTTGAGAAATCCGTATGCATTTGGAAATGCATGGTTTGTGGATAAATTGGACGTTGTGGAGAATGCCGATGCCGAGATCGAGGCGTTGAATACGATCGATCCGTTGGTAACGGCTGTCGTCGATAAGCGTTTCCAGAAGGATTTGGAAGGATTTGTACCGCAGAAAGACTCTACTGCAACGATCGTATTGGAAGAATACCGTCCGAACCGTTTGACATATAAGAGTAAAGCTGATAAGGAACAATTGGCTGTATTTTCTGAAGTCTATTACCAACCGGGATGGACAGCAACGGTCGACGGTAAAGAAGTGCCCCATTTCCGCGCAGACTGGATCTTGCGGGGAATGCGTGTTCCGGCAGGCGAGCACACGATTGTGTTCGAATTCAGACCACAAGGGTATGTTACGGCTGCTTATGTTTCTTCCTATAGCTCGTTCCTGATCTTGTTACTGTTGATTGCGGCAGTCGGTTGGTCGGGGTGGAAATATTGGAGAAAGAATAAGACATAATGTGGTAAGGGCGAGGTTTTCTCGCCCTTACTTATAGAATGTCTTCTGAAACGCCGAAAACTCTTCTTTCTTTAGAACCAGTCTGTTCCAGGTGGCATCCAGGAAGCCGCAGCCGTATCCTAATAACTGGATAAAGGAAGCGATAATTGACAAGAAGCCGATTTTAATACTTTTATTCTGCATGGAAGAATCGGCAAGAATCAGCAGACAGAATAGTCCGAGCGGCAATAAACTCCATGCGCAGAAGATGCTTCCGAGCAGGAGGAATAATACCCCTAATGTAAAGACTGCCGGCAATAAGTGAACCAACTTTAGTGAATCCGGATATTTCTTATACAGGTTGATCCGGGCGATCCCGGAATTATAAACCTGGCGGAAGAACTTACGCCAGTCCGTACGCCGTTTGTGATAGACCCAGGCAGAGGGGAACAGGCATACTTTGTATCCGTTCTTAAAGAGACGGATGCTGAAATCGATATCTTCCCCAAAGCGCATGGCGGAAAAGCCGTTGAGGGCCTCGTATGTGCTTTTACGGATTCCCATATTGAAGCTACGCGGATAGAACTTGTCCATCTTCTTTTTCCCTCCCCGGATGCCTCCTGTCGTGAAGAAGGAGGTCATGGAGTAGTTAATGGCCTTCTGCACATCTGTAAAGCTGTCTGAGGCCTTATCCGGTCCTCCGAAAGCGTCTGCCCCGGTTTCCTGTAATTCCTTGTTTACCGATTTGATATAATCGGGAGGGAGGATACAATCCGAGTCAAGAACGATCAGATAATCGCCTTTGCTCTGCTTAGCCCCGTAGTTACGGGCATTTCCGGGTCCTCCATTGGGAATGTAGAAATAGGAAATATCCAATTTATCCTTAAAAGCATCGACAACATGCTCACAGGTCTCTTTGGAGCCGTCTTCAACGATGACGACCTCAAAATTCGTTTTGCTTTGCTGCGTAAGGCTTTCCAACAGCTCCTCTACCTCGTTGGGGCGGTTGTAGACGGGGATGATTAGGGATAAACGGGATGTTGCCATATTTATAACGTTCCTTATTTTTTAGTTTCGTGATACTCTTCTTCTGTATTGACATTCCAGATCGAAGATTTATCTGCATTCCTGCCGATTACACAATTTACTGCTTCGATAGCTGTCAGCATTGAATGATCCATATTGTTATAACGATGCTGGCCGTTGCGTCCGATACAGTAGAGGTTTTCAATCTTGGATAAGAAGTCGATTACTTTGTCCAGTTGATAGTAGCTGCCAAAATAAGAAGGGTATGCCTTTTTTACTTTGATCTCAACAGACTCGCGGACATCTTTACTATCGATAATGTCTATTTTTTCCAGTTCGCTGATTGCCATTTTGATAAAATCTTCTTTTGGCATATTCCACATTTCATCACCTTCCGTACAGAAATATTCCAAGCCAATCCACATCTTGTTTTCATAATCAGCTACCATATAAGGAGACCAGTTATTGAATATTTGCAAACGTCCGATCTTTACATCTCTTTCTTGGATATATATCCAAGTATCAGGAACGCGTTCCTGATATGTCTTGATTTTTGTCTTGTTGCTTATTTTAAGTTTGTCGACTAATAATCCGACTGTGATAAAATCACGATAAGGCAGATCTGAAGCGATTTGTCTGATTTCTTCAGGGACTTCGATACCGCATAAAGCAGGAATCAGATCTTTGATCGGCATGGAAGAGAACAGGTAGTTACACGGAATCGTCTGTGTGCTATCTCCGTTTTTTACATCTACGGCTGTAACGAGATTGTTTTCAATATGGATGTGCGTGACTTTTGCCTCTTTAAGAACTTCTCCACCCTTGTTTTGTACCTCTGAAGCTACGGTTTCCCATAACTGTCCCGGCCCTAATTTGGGGTAGATAAATTGTTCGATCAGAGAAGTCTCTGCTTCTTTTTGCTCGATAGACTGTTTGGATGAAAAGGCCTTTTTAATGACATGGGTTACTACTTTCAGAAGCGATAACCCTTTTACACGCTGGGCTCCCCAGTCGGCTCCTAATTTGGAAGGATGGATACCCCAAACCTTTTCCGTGTAGTCTTCGAAAAACATCTTATACAGAGGTTGCCCGAAGCGGTTTATATAGAAGTTTTCAAGTGAGTCTTCCTTGCGTTTGAAAACAGTCGACCAAACATAGCCTGTTCCTGCTTTCATCGTGCGCCATAAGCCCATATTCCGGAATGTCTCCAGCTTGAGGGAAATTGGATATTCGAAGAATTTTCTAAGGTAGAAAATGCGGGATACACGTTGGCGTATCAGCATGACACGATTTTCCTTTTCCGGATCAGGTCCTTGAGCGGGTATCGGCTTGTTAGGATGAAGCAATAGGTCGTCTTTGGCACCCTTTCCCTGGATCGGCATCATTTTTTGCCACCACTGCATAACCGTGTCGCTTTTTGAAAAGAACCGGTGACCACCGATATCAATACGATTCCCTTTGTATTGAACGGTTTTGGAGATCCCTCCGATTTCATCAGTCTCTTCACATACAACAGGATGAATATTACTCTTCTCAAGTAGTTCGTAAGCAGCCGTCAATCCCGCAGGGCCAGCTCCTATGATAATGGCTTGTTTTTTTATTTCTTCCATGATATTAGCTTTGTTTACTAAATACTAAATATTTCCTTCCTAAAAAGTTCCATAAATATACCAAAATGGCGGTTATTAATTTGGATAACATGTAATAGATATGAAATTTTTCAGTGAAAGTCCATATCAGCAGGTCGTTTAATCCAAGTCCTACCATACCGATTAGAGAAAAGAGGGTGAATTCTAACTGCTTACTTTTAATGGTTGATTCAAATACCCATGCCGTGCTGATATAGTAATTTACCAATAAACCTGCAAGAAAAGAGCAGGTAGCAGATAAAATATAGTACAATCCAAAATATTCTGTTAAAAGAAATAGCAGGCCAAAGTCTACAATGAAAGCCAGTCCTCCTACAATTGTGTAACGTATTAACTGAATAAGTAAATTGTTGGTTTTATAAACAAATAATCTATGTAATAATTCTTTAATCATGTTTTCTCAGATTGAGCTTTTTTATTGCTTTTTCTCTATCAAATTTAAATAAATAGGTATCTGGGTTTTTTAGGTGCATGACAATAGGGAATAAATCCGGGTTTTTCTGAATAGCCGGATATAAATATCGAGCCGTTGAACTGAAACCGAGTTGCTCTAAAATCACATATTCACTGTTAGAATCGACAAGCCCTTTTATTAACTCAGTCGTGTTGTCTGTCCAGGCATACATCGTAACGGCTGTTTTACTGAACATATAGAATAACTCCGGTTTGCGGGAGCAGACGACTGTTGTCGGTGGTACTTGCTTACGTACTTCTTCTGCAATTTTAAAGAAGTTCTGATAGTTTGCCGGATATGGCATTTTATTGATTGCTCTTAGTGATTGTAATCGTGGAAAAGAGCAGAATAAGAACAGCAAAACAAGGATCCAGGGAGAAAACTGTTTGGCAATTTTGAGTTTTTGTACGGCGGTGGATAGAGCGGAATAGATACCGATCAGAAGCGTAACCTCAAGAAATGGGATTAATGGGGTTATATACCTGTTGCCACTTGGGCTGCTAAAAATAGATATGACGCCAAAAGTCGCTAATATATAGAACAAGAACAAATATTTGTATTTGCCGAACTGCCAGATACCAACACCGATAAATGCCCATATCACGAGTGCGATCAACCAGCCATACCAGGGAGTTGCTCCATAGTCGCTGGGTATATAGGGAAGTATGGAGTCCGGTACAGCTTGTGTAAGCAGCATACGGAACGTGTCGAAAAAGCGACTGATGATTTCACCAAAACCTAATGTACCCTCTTCCGGCCTCCAAGGATTGGACATGGAAATTACGTCCATATACCGGCTTTGTCCCAATCCTGCCATCTTATTCCGGAGCATCCAGGGCAGCAAGCAGACCGCAAAGCCTCCGGCAAAGCCGAGCATTTGTTTCCATTGGCGTGTGAACAGGAAATAGCCGAGAATCGCGGCAATAAGGGCAATTCCTTGTGTACGGATATGATAATTGTAGGCGGCTGTGACGATAGCCAAATAGAAGAACGGATCTTTCCAGAATGCTTTTTTTTCATCCATCTTATAGATGAACCAGCAGGCAAGAACGGATGTGAACAGGAATGACATTTCACTCATCATCATGGTGGCGAAATGCAGTACCTGGTAGTTGAGCAGGATTGCTGCAGAGGCGACGAACGCAATTTGGTCGGACATCTTGTTCTTTTTAATGAAGAAAAAAAGCAAGATCGCACTACCGAGCAGGAATAGCCCGTTCAATATTTTTTGAGGTATAAAACCTTCTGTGAAGATACGGACAACAGTCATCAGCAAAGGATAACCGGGAGGAAATACGTTAGAGGGGTTGTAGGCTGCTGTTGTTATATCTGCATACCCGTGCCCCTGTACGATAGAGGTTGCTAACATATAATATGTACAATTATCTCCGTTCAAATCCATTTTACTGTCGAAAATGTATGAGAATGAGGTAATGAATACAAGGACTAATCCTGCTATGTATAACCAGTTAGACTTTGCTGATGTACTGTTTCCCATTGTTTAGAGATTAATATCTGTAATGCTCGGCCTTGTACGGTCCTTCAACCGGTACGCCGATGTAATCTGCTTGCTTTTGTGTCAGGGTGGACAGTTTGACGCCGATGCGTTCCAGGTGGAGGCGGGCTACTTCTTCGTCCAGACGTTTGGGCAGGCGGTAAACACCTATTTCGTAAGGCATCGTCCACAAATCCATCTGGGCCAGAACCTGGTTCGTGAATGAGTTGCTCATGACGAAAGAGGGGTGGCCTGTCGCACAGCCTAAGTTGACCAGACGGCCTTCTGCCAGCAGGAAGATCGAGTTGCCTGTCGGGAAAGTATATTTGTCTACCTGCGGTTTGATGTTGGTATGCTTGATATTCGGATAGCTGACCAGCTTGTCTACCTGGATCTCGTTGTCGAAGTGGCCGATGTTGCATACGATAGCCTGGTCTTTCATCTGGGCCATGTGCTCGATGGTGAGGATATCGCAGTTACCGGTAGTAGTAACGAAAATGTTACCTTCCTTAACGGCCTCTTCCATTGTTGTTACTTCGAAGCCTTCCATAGCTGCCTGCAAAGCACAGATCGGGTCGATTTCTGTGACCAGGACACGGGCGCCGTATGAACGCATGGAGTGCGCACATCCTTTACCAACGTCGCCATATCCGGCAACTACTACCACTTTACCGGCGATCATCACGTCCGTAGCACGCTTGATACCGTCAGCCAGTGATTCGCGGCAACCGTACAGGTTGTCGAATTTCGATTTCGTAACGGAGTCGTTGACATTGATGGCCGGAACCAGCAGTTCGCCTCTTTCCATCATCTGGTACAAACGGTGTACGCCGGTAGTCGTTTCTTCGGAAACGCCTTTCATTTCGGCTACTGTACGGTGCCAGCGGGTATTGTCTTCTGCCAGGATACGGTTCAAAGTATCGAGGATAACCTGTTCTTCGTGGTTGCCACCTTTGCGGTTGATCGTTTCGGCATCGTTCTCAGCACGGTAACCCATGTGAACCAGCAGGGAAGCGTCGCCGCCGTCATCCACAATCATCTGCGGACCTTTACCGTCGGGGAAACGGAGCGCCATGTCGGTACACCACCAGTATTCTTCCAGTGTTTCACCTTTCCAGGCGAAAACGGGAACACCATCGGCAGCGATTGCGGCGGCAGCGTGGTCCTGTGTAGAGAAGATGTTACAGCTTGCCCAGCGAACATCCGCTCCCAACGCAACTAATGTTTCGATTAACACTGCGGTCTGAATCGTCATGTGCAGTGAGCCGGTGATACGAGCCCCTTTCAGGGGTTTCTGATCGGCGTACTTTTTGCGGAGCGCCATAAGTCCCGGCATTTCGTGTTCGGCGATTTCGATTTCTTTGCGACCGAATTCAGCCAAACTCATATCTGCTACTTTATAAGGCAGATTAGTTGGAAATAATTGTGACATAAATTGATACTAAAATGTTAATGCCACAAAGGTAAGAATATTTAGGTAATATTTCCGAAGAAAAGGGGGGCAGATTACGCAGAAGGTTAATAAAATCAGTGTTAGGCTGTACCTTCTGCGTGACCTGCGTTTCTTAATATTGCTTTATACCGGAGTAATTCCTTGTTCGGCCAATAATTGCAGCCCCAGGTCTTTTAGTTTGAATTTCTGAATCTTTCCGCTACCGGTCATGGGGAAAGTGTCGACGAAGAAGATATATTTTGGAATCTTGTGGCGGGCGATTTTTCCACGGCAGAAATCCTTGACGATATCTTCCGTCATCGTGATCCCATCGTGCAGAATAATGAAAGCACCGACTTCTTCCCCGTATTTCTTCGATGGAACGGCTGCAACCTGTACGTCTTTTACGCCTTCCAGGTGATAAAGGAACTCTTCCAGCTCACGCGGATAGATATTTTCGCCGCCCCGAATGATCATATCTTTGATGCGCCCGGTGATCCGGTAGTTGCCGTTTTCATCTTTCACGCCCAGGTCACCGCTGTGAAGGAAGCCATTCTTATCAATCACTTCGGCGGTTGCCTGCGGGTTGTTGTAGTAACCCTTCATCGTATTATATCCTCTGTTGCACATTTCTCCCTGTACGCCGACCGGACATTCCTCGCCGGTTTCGGGGTCGATCACACGCACTTCCGTAAATTCGTAATCGCGTCCGACCGTATTATAGCGCACTTCTGCCGGATCTTCGATGCGGGAATGCGTCATGCCGGGTGATGTCTCGGTCAATCCGTATACGCTGGTTACACGCATGTACATCTTTTCTTCCACCTGCTTCATCAGTTCGACAGGACAAAGGGAACCAGCCATGATGCCCGTGCGTAGAGACGTCAGGTCGAACATACTGAACATCGGGTGGTTCAGTTCAGCAATGAACATGGTCGGTACGCCGTATAGCGCCGTACACCGTTCCTTATGGATGGAAGCCAGCACCACCAGCGGGTCGAACTTCTCGACCATAACCTGCGTACAGCCGTGTGTCAGGACGTTCATGGACGCCAGTACGACACCGAAACAATGGAACAACGGTACACAGCAGCAGAGTTTGTCTTCTCCCGTGAATTTCATGTGTTCGCCTGTCAACAAGCCGTTATTGGCAATGTTATAGTGAGTCAGCATGACCCCTTTCGGGAAACCGGTTGTGCCGGATGTATACTGCATATTGACAACATCGTGTGGTGTCACCAGCTTTTTGGCTTCAATCAAAGTCTCGTCACTTACATTTTCGCCTAAGAGCAGCAATTCGGGTGTGTTATACATTCCTCTGTATTTCTCCTGTCCGATGTAAACGACGTTCTTCAGGACCGGGAAGCGTTTGCTTTTCAGGTAACCGCGCTGCGATTCTTTCAGTTCGGGGAGCATGGTATAGACCATGTCGATATAACTTCCGTCGAATACTCCGTCCGTGATACATAATGTATGGATATCGGCATTTTCGACTAAAAACTCCAGTTCGCTCTGCTTGTAGTTCGTGTTGACGGTGACGGCTACTGCACCGATCTTGGCGGCTGCATACAGGAAGGTAAGCCAGTCCGGAACGTTTGTTGCCCAGATGCCGACGTGTGTACCATGTTTGATACCGATCGAAAGCATACCTTTTGCCATCCGGTCTACACGTTCGTTAAACTCCTTCCAGGTGAAGCGCAGGTCGCGGTCGGAATACACCAGGTATTCCCTGTCCGGCGTTGTCTCGGCCCAATGTTCCATCCACTGGCCGAGTGTCTTATCTTGTAATTGTATTTCCATAGGAGCTGCGGATTAATAAGGGGTATAAACGACTCCGAGTATTTTTGCCGTATTTTCGGCCGCCGCATGTACATGGTGAGCAACGATAGAGTCGTAGTAGATGCTGTCGCCTTCTTCCAGGATATAGGTGCTTTTGCCATAGTTAATCTCCAGGATACCTTCCAACACGTAGATAAACTCTTCCCCTTCGTGAGTTGACAGAATGAAATCGACACCCTCTTCTGTCGGGGCTACATCGATCAGGAACGGTTCCATGTGGCGGCCGGATTTATCCTGGGACAGGGAATGATATTCCATGTGCTTGCGTGCTTTGCTGTCGTTATTGCTGAAGCCGATGCTGTTCGTATCGTTGCTGTCTTTCTTGCGGCAAATAACGGGACCGAGTTCAGCCTGGTCGTCCAGAAATGTACCCAAGCGGACCCCCAATACGCGGGCTATCTTGATTAGCGGGGCCAGAGAAGGAAAGTCTATGTTGCCCTCGATGCGTTCTATTTGTTCAATGCCTAAGCCTGAGCGTTCGGATACTTCCTCGATAGAAAGTTGTTTGGATTCACGGATGCTTTTGATTTTAGCTCCGATGATTTTGTTGTTTCCCATGAGTATTATTCGTTTATTGTTTGTTGATTCTTTTAAATTGTAACTGAACGGCGCAAAATTACATTAATTTTTCATTAATCAAAGCTCTTTCGTGAAAGAAAAAAAGGATGCCCTCCGTAGAGACCATCCTTTTCTGTAACTTCTTGCGAAGAAATTGTTTCTTACTTTCTGATGCCAAGCTCTTTGATGATAGTACGATATCTTTCAATATCAGTCTTGATCAGGTAATCCAGTAAACGGCGACGTTTACCTACCAACATCTTCAGAGCTCTTTCAGAGCTATGGTCTTTGTGATTAACCTTCAGATGTTCTGTTAAATGTGCGATACGTACTGTAAACAGTGCGATCTGGCTTTCTGCCGAACCTGTGTTTGTAGCAGATTTGCCATACTTTTCGAAAAGTTCTTTTTTCTTTGCTGAATCTAAAAACATGATTCTTGTGTACTTTAATAAATTAATACTATGTTATCTAAGCGGGGACAAAGGTAGGTATTCCTTTTTGATTGACCAATCTTTTTCCGTGTCTTTTTTTATTTTGAAGCGTCATTGTCACATACTTCTCGCAAATTTATTGTAATTTTGCCGCCAATAAATTAGTTTTCAATGCAAAAGATTAGAAACATCGCGATTATCGCGCACGTAGACCACGGTAAGACAACGCTCGTGGATAAGATGTTATTAGCTGGTAAGCTTTTCCGTGAAGGACAGGCAGAGCCGGATCAGTTCCTGGACAACAACGACCTGGAACGCGAACGAGGGATCACGATCCTCGCCAAGAATGTCTCTATTAATTATAAAGGTTATAAAATCAACATTATCGATACTCCGGGCCACGCCGACTTTGGAGGTGAAGTGGAACGCGTATTGAACATGGCCGACGGCTGTCTGTTGTTGGTCGATGCTTTTGAAGGCCCGATGCCGCAGACGCGCTTCGTACTTCAGAAGGCGATCCAGCTCGGACTGAAACCGATCGTTGTGATTAATAAGGTAGACAAACCAAACTGCCGCCCGGAAGAGGTACAGGAAATGGTGTTCGACCTGATGTTCAGCCTCGACGCAACGGAAGAACAGCTCGATTTCCCGACTATTTACGGTTCTGCAAAGCAGGGTTGGATGTCGGAAGACTGGAGAGAGCCAAAGGAAGATATTACAGCCGTGCTGGATGCGATCATTAAATACATACCGGAGCCTACGGTTCTGGAAGGTCCTTCACAGATGTTGATTACTTCGCTGGACTATTCCAAATATGTAGGCCGTATCGCCGTAGGTCGCGTGCATCGTGGCGAGTTGCGCGAAGGCCAGGACATCATGCTGTGCAAGCGAGACGGTTCGATGGTAAAATCCAAGATTAAGGAAGTCGATGTATTCGAAGGTTTGGGACGTACGAAGGTGGATGCAGTCCAATCCGGTGATATCTGTGCCGTTATCGGTGTGGAAGGCTTTGAGATCGGTGAAACGATTGCCGATGCAAACGAGCCGGAAGCGTTGCCTACGATTGCTATCGACGAGCCGACAATGTCCATGCTCTTTACCATCAACAACTCTCCGTTCTTCGGTAAAGACGGTAAGTTTGTGACATCCCGCCATATTTATGAACGTTTAATGAAGGAACTGGATAAGAACCTCGCTCTGCGTGTCGTACCGACAGACTCTGCCGATTCCTGGTTGGTTTACGGACGTGGCGTGCTTCACTTGTCCGTCCTGATCGAAACCATGCGTCGTGAAGGTTACGAGTTGCAGGTCGGTCAGCCGCAGGTTATTATCAAGGAGATCGACGGCGTGAAGTGCGAGCCGGTTGAACAGCTGACTGTCAACCTGCCGGAAGAATGTTCCAGCCGTATCATCGACATGGTAACCAAACGTAAAGGTGAAATGACGATGATGGAAAGTAAGAACGACCGTATGCACCTGGAGTTCACGATTCCTTCACGCGGTATTATCGGTTTGAATAACGCTGTTCTGACAGCTTCTGCCGGTGAAGCGATCATGGCGCACCGTTTCCTTGAATACCAGCCTTGGAAGGGAGAGATCGAACGCCGTACGAATGGCTCTATCATTGCGATGGAGACAGGTACTGCTTATGCTTATGCATTGAACAACCTGCAGTCTCGCGGACGTTTCTTTATCGCTCCTCAGGAAGAAGTATATGCCGGCCAGGTTGTTGGTGAGCATACAAAAGATAACGACCTGGTTGTAAACGTAACGAAGTCCAAGAAACTGACTAATATGCGTGCTTCCGGTTCCGACGATAAGGTCTCCCTGGCTCCTCCTACGGTGTTCAGCCTGGAAGATGCCCTGGAATATATCAAAGGTGACGAATATGTGGAAATCACGCCGAACAGCATGCGTATGCGTAAGATCATCCTGGATGAATTGGAACGTAAGCGTCAGGGAAGATAAGATGTTGTTCTTGAAATAAATAATAAAAGAAAAGCAGGAAATGAATTTCATTTCCTGCTTTTCTTTTATGGCAAAGACTCCGCATATTTATACAGATCAAAGACCTGCGTGATAGTATTGAAATTAACGCCTTTCTCTGCAATATAAGTCTGAAGCTCTTTTTTGTGTTTCCCGTAAATCTTCAGGAATTGTTTCTCGTTTGAGAACTTTTTCTCTTTTCCGTTCTTCTTGATCAGATACACTTTAATAATTTCTCCGACCCAGTCTTCCTCTTTCTCAAGAGATTGTATGGAGCCACCATACGAAGGCAGGTTCGAGTAAGTGCGTGTTGCCGATGTATTGGATTTGACGCCATAGCCTCCGGCTTTACCCGTGTCCAGCAGACGGGGTTGATAGAATATCATGAATTCCGGATCTGTTTGTAAAATTTCGGTCGGGCCGAAGCGTGAGGCCAGAAAGATACGGTCGCCGACCTTAACACTGCCGATCTGTTCCTGTTCTCCGAATAGTTTCAGTAGATTCCCGTCTTCCTTATCGATAAAGACAAAACTTCCCCTCACTAAATCATAATTTGCCGAAACGCAAAAGTTTCGTCCGTCCTTGTAATAGACATACGTATCCTGGAAGTTTTTGAAAAAGAATCTTTTCTGTTTCTCCTGTGCAAAAGACCCTTCCGGCATACAAATCAGGAATACCGCTAAGAAGAAAAATAAACGTCTCATAATAGCCTCCTTTTTTAAGGTGAATACTTCTTTTATATAATCAAGATCGTTCAGGACAGGAATACCCTACGGCAATAGAATAAGAAATACAAGTCATAGGTATGGTTTTGTCAAAACATACTTATGATGTCACAAAACCATACTTATGAGGCCGGGAAGCAGAAGGGGAAAAATAAAGAAGAAATACGGGATTGGGATGTGTAGAATGTCTTATATTTGCCTCCCGAAATGATAAGCTTTACTAATTAATGATGATGAAAAAAGTGTATAAGGCTATTGTGTGCCTCTGTAGTGTCGTTACATCTCTTTCTGCTCAGGATCGTGTGGTCGAATTGACTAATCCGGATGAAAGTTGTACAAGTATTGCTGCCGGAAAGCTGGCTACAGCCGATGGTTCGGTTATGACATCCCAAACTTGCGACGGGACTTCGAGAACCTGGATGGAGGTTGTCCCCGCCCATACCTGGCCGGATACGGCGAAGGTCGATATCTATTGGGATCTCCGTCATACCGAAAGTAAAAACGACCGTTTGGGAGTGATCCTGAAAGGCTCTATTCCCCAGGTCCCTCATACCTTCGCTTATTTGAACACCGGTTATCCTTGTATGAATGAAAAGCAGTTGGCGATGGGAGAAACGACAATCGTAGGACGTAAAGAACTGCGTAATCCGAAAGGGCTTTTCCATATAGAAGATCTGCAGGGAATCGCATTACAGCGTTGTAGCACAGCCCGTGAAGCGGTCTTGCTGATGGGACGCCTGGCTGAACAATACGGGTATCGCGATGGAGGCGAATGCCTGACGGTTGCCGATAAAAAAGAACTTTGGTTCTTTGAGATTACCGGTGCCGGGCCGGATGATTCGGGAGCTTTATGGGTGGCGCAACGCATACCGGACGATCATGTGACGGTGTCTGCTAATACGCCCCGTATCTCGGATGTGGATTTTAAGGATAAAGATAATTATATGTATAGCAAAGGGCTGAAAGAAAAAGCTCTTAAGTTGGGATATTGGGATGGAAAGGAACCGTTCAAATTCTGGAAAGTGATCCATGAGACAGGGAAGAAACCCTTTACGATCCGCGATTTCTTTGTCCTGAAAACACTGGCTCCTTCTCTGGATCTGACGATGGATATGGAGGAGCTTCCTTTGTCTGTCAAGCCGGACCGGAAGGTGTCGCTGGCAGATATCAACCGTCTGCTGCGTGAAACATACGAGGGGACGGAGTGGGACATGACGAAAGATATGATGATCACGAAAAAGATCAAGGATAAAGACGGAGTGGAACGCGATACGACCTATAAAAGCCCTCTGGCGCAAAACTGGATGACGAACGACATGTTTGAATTCCTGAACGCGCAACGGGGTGAAGAGCGGAAGATCGAGAAACAACGTACGATATCGGTAGTCTGGTGTGCCTACTCCTTTGTGATACAATGTCGTGATTGGCTGCCGGATGAGGTAGGAGGCGTTTGTTGGTGGTCGGAAGACAATCCGGGCGAAAGTCCACGTGTTCCGTTGTTTGCCGGGATGACGGATGTCCCTGAGAGCTTTAAGGTCTGCGGACATAAACGTTACCGGCCGGATGCAGCCTTGTGGACATACCGCCGCACAAACCGGCTGGCCCAGGTCAGTTGGGGGCATGGCCGTAAGTTGATCGAGCCGGCCGTCCTTTCTTTTGAACAGAAAGCGGCAGACGAGATGCCTTTAGTCGAAAACAAAGTCTCAACCCTGATTGAAGAAGGCAAGGAAGATGAAGCCAAGGCCTATCTCACCCGTTACTCATCCGACTTTATCTATTCCACTTTGCGCTGTTGGGAAGAGATGGAAGGAGAGCTTTGGCATAAGTTCGGGCGGGGATTCTGATTGGAATCCCTTATTGTGAATTCTTTTTGGCTTTCTCTCTCTGTTTCTCGATCTCTTTCCGGTAAGAAAGCGGGTTTATGCCCGTCTTGCTTCTGAAAAAGTAGGAGAAGTAGTCGGCCGATTCGAAATTCAGTTTCATGGCAATGTCCTGTATCGACATATCCGTACTGCTTAGCAGATCTTTGATTTTACTGAGTTTCAGTTGTAACATATATTGGTGAGGAGCGATTCCCGTATACTGTTTGAACGATTTCCTGAAGTTGGAATAGCTCATGTTAATCGATTTCGCAACATCTTCGGGAGTAAACTTGTCGTAGATATTCTCACGCATCAAGACGCAGGCTTCCTGTATTTTCTGCATGGAAGGCGAACCTGAGTCCTGGTTTTTGCTGATGGAATAGATCAGGCCTATCGTATGCAT
The DNA here is from genome assembly GCA_900552465.1 of uncultured Parabacteroides sp. Lineage (GTDB taxonomy): Bacteria > Bacteroidota > Bacteroidia > Bacteroidales > Tannerellaceae > Parabacteroides. Next base: position 62,616 of record URZO01000010.1, read on the forward strand.
GACAATTCCGGCTAACACAGCCTGGAATCCGGTCCGCTGTGCCCTGGCACAGTCAAGCATTTCCCCGAAATGCTTGACTATTTGATCGTTCATGCCGACATGAAATATAGGGTTTGTATTATTGACAATCCTATTTAATAAATTTTCAAAATATTCTCCGTGGAATGTAACGTAATATTCGTCCCATCCGACCTTGGGTTTAGGTTGATAACTATGCCATTGTCCCGGGAAAATAAAAAAAGCGTCACCCTTGGACAGTTTCTTTTCCGGACAGGTTATGGAAGAAAAGGTCCCTTCTCCTTTTATAATGTATACTAATGCATATTCATCAATGATTCTTCCCCGCTCGGGATTAAATGTATATCCGATCGGATGTCCTTTGAGAGGATAGCTGTCTTTTGAGTCAATAGATTGAAATCCAATGCCGCTGATAGACATGTTCCAGATGTTTTCATCATTATTTGTCGGCAAGTACTTAATGACATTATGTTTGCTACGGTCAAAATCCATTTGATATTTATTTTTGGTATTTCCGGATAAAATGTATTCTTGAGGGTGAATAGCCTTTATCTCTGTATACAAAGATATTAAATTTATTACATCTGTCAAAAACCGAGGGAAAAATATCATTTTTTCATGATTATAAATACAACAAAGGCGGATATTTGTGAAAATAAATATCGTTTAACCTAATAAAGTTTGGAGATTATGAGAAATCGAATTCTATTATTGCTATGTTTCCTATGCGTAGGATTGCAGGCATTTGCCCAGATTTCTATTTCAGGAAAGGTGGTTGATGCAGGAGGTTTGGAACTTCCAGGCGTAAATGTGATGGTAAAAGGGACGACTGTCGGTACGTTGACCGATGGTGATGGAATGTTTACAATTCCTGATGTTCCGGGTGGCAGCAATGCCGTATTGGTCTTTTCTTATGTCGGCTTTCAGCCGCAGGAAGTAAAGGTCGGGAATGCCAAGAATCTGACTGTGAAGTTGCAGGAAGATAATATGGCTTTGGATGAGGTTGTTGTTGTAGGTTATGGAACATCTCGTAAAAGAGATTTGGCAGGTTCTATTTCCAGTGTTAAATTGGATGATTCTCCACTGACTCAGTTGGCCAATGTGAATGCTTTGGTGGCTCTGTCAAGTAAGATTCCGGGGTTTAGCTATGCTCCGACAACAAGTGCTGGCGGTGATAATACTTCATCGATGACGATTCGTGGTATGAATTCTGTGATTACGAGTGTTGAAGAATCGAGTCTGAATAAGCCATTGCTGGTTGTCGACGGTTCTATCTTCAATGGTAGTATCAATGAGATTGCCATGACGGACATCGAGTCTATCGATGTATTGAAGGATGCAAGTTCTGCGGCTATTTATGGTTCTCGTTCTGCAAACGGTGTAATCATTATTACGACAAAACGCGGACGTTCTTCCAAGCCGACGATCAATCTGGATGCTTATTATGGTATTCAGAGCTGGTCAAGAAAGCCGAAGATGGTGACGGATCCGAAAGAGTTCCTCAGCCGCCGCCGCGAAGCTATGATTGCAGACGGTACGCTTGACCCCAGTGTCGGCACAGATGCAGCTCAGTTGCTGAATGCTGAAGAATATGAGGTATACCAGGCAGGCGGTTGGATCGACTGGATCGACGATGTTTCTCAGAATGCACAGATTCAGAATTATAATCTGAGTATTTCTGGAAATGCTTCCGACAAGGTTAATTATTATTTGTCTGCCGGCTATATGAAACAGGATGGTCTGATTGTCGGTGACAATTATAAGAAACTGACCTTTATGGCTAAGTTGGATGCTAAAGTTACGGATTGGTTGACAGTCGGTATGCGCGCATCCTATTATAATGCTTCCAATCCCGGACAGATTGCCAATATCCAGTCTGCGACCTGGTTGTCTCCGTATAGTAAGAAATATGTAACGATAGACGGATATACTGACTGGTATACCCGGTATGCAAATGGAACGACTGCCAGTCCTTATTGGAGCTCTTCGGAAACGACTTCTTATTTGTGGACAGATCGTGACCGCGATTATGATAACCTAAACGGTACGGGGTTCTTGCAGATCGACTTCCCGTTCCTGAAGGGGTTGAGCTATAAGTTCACCATGAATGCTGTGAAAAACACCAGCAATATCGATGAGTTTGTCAATCCGCAGTATTTTCTGGATACTCGTAGTGTGGATGACTTGTCTGATCCATATAAATTTGTCAATCAGGCTAATGGTAAATCTGAGATTAATCAGCGTTATACCTGGACAATGGATAATGTGTTCACATATACGACTGATTTCGGAAAGAACCACCTCGATGCCATGGTCGGTTATACACGTGATGCTACACATAAAGACCAGTTGAAGACTGCTTACAGCGGTTTCAAACTGCCGACGGTATTAGGACAGTACGGACAGAATCTGGCAACTACACAGCAGATTAACAAAACGCTGGAAGAATGGCAGAACGTCGGTTACATGGCTCGTGTAAATTATAATTATGCCAACAGGTATTATTTGACGGCTAACTTCCGTCGTGACGGCTTCTCCGGATTTGCCAAAGGTAATAAGTGGGCTAATTTCCCGGGTGTATCGGCTGCCTGGACACTTTCCCAGGAAGATTTTATGAAAGATGTAATTCCGGGAATGACTTTCCTGAAATTAAGAGGTTCTTACGGTTTGACAGGTAACCAGAGCATCGATGCTTATGCTACATTAGCAACGGTTGCTTCCGGCTATACATGGTATGATCAATCCGCTCTTTATATCTATCAGAACTCATTGGCAAATGAAGAATTGACATGGGCTACGACCAAGACTGGAAACTTCGGTCTTGATTTCGGTCTCCTCAATGGCCGCCTCTCAGGTTCTATCGATGTTTATAAATCCAAGACGGAAGATATGTTGCTGAGCCGTTCGTTGCCTTATATGACTGGCTTTACAAGCAGTAAATATAACGCAGGTGAAGTCATGAACCGGGGTGTTGAAATCGTATTGAACTCCGTGAACATTGAAGGGGACGGTAAAGAAAACCTTCGTTGGGAATCCGGATTGACATTCTATCGCAATAAGAACAAGCTGGTTCATCTATTCGGTAAAGATGCAAATGGTGTAGAATCGAACGATACGGGTAATGCCGTTACTTATGGCTATGAAGCCTATCGTGCTCTGGTAATCGGCGAATCGATCAACGCGGCATGGGATTTGAAGATGTTAGGTATTTTCCAGTCACAGCAGGAAATCGATAATTACGTAGATGCAAAAGGTAATAAGATCCAACCGGACGCCGTACCGGGTGATATCAAGTTCCTGGACTATAACGGTGATGGTAAGATCAGCACGGACGACCGCCATTGCATTGGCGATATGGACCCGTTGTTTACGATCAACCTGAGCAATACATTAAGCTGGAAGAACTTCTCCTTGTACTTCAACTTCCGTTGGGATGCAGGTAACAGCAGCCATTTTATCGGTAGCGACCCGTACGGTAATTACCATAATACGGCTACAACGTCAGGTGCCCAGCTGAAAGTGGCTCCCTGGAGTGAAAACAATCCGACAAATGATCATCCGCGTCTGAGCTATGTGAACTCTTATTCTTATTATTTCTGGTCACAGCGCCAGTATTTGAAGCTGAAAGATTTGAGTTTCTCATATACATTCGATCAGCCCTGGGTGAAGAAGGCTAATATTCAGAATTTACGCCTTTATGTCAGCGGAACAGACTTGTTCACGATCACAGGCTGGTCCGGTTTGGATCCTGAAACAGGCGGTACGATTGCTGCTGGTCCTGGTAGTAACCGTTACGGCAGTAAACCTTCGTTTAGAACATTTACAATTGGTGCTAATATAACATTCTAAAATTGAACGGATATGAAAATCAAAAATATATTATTAGGAACGGTTGTCAGCTCTCTGTCCCTGGTCGGATTTGTAAGTTGTGACAATGATTTCCTGGAAGAGAAGTCTTATGAGTATACTTCTGCTACTTCCTATAATACACCTGCAGAGTTGGATATGGCTATCGGATACTTGCACGGACGTATCCAGTATCTGATGTATGGCCAGTGGGGTGCCCACAACTATTTTATGACCGGTTTGGGACTGGATACATTCTGTAATACCGATCAAGGTTTCATTACAAGTAACTGGAAGACGTTTACTCCTAATGAACCCGGTTATTCCCGTCACTGGTATGAAAATCTGTGCAGTATTATTCATCAATCCAATATCATTATTCAGGCGATCGATACTCGCGATATAAAGTGGGATAGTGAAACACAGAAGAACCAGATAAGAGCGGAAGCTATTTTCTTCCGTGCTTTCGGACATCGTTGTCTGGCTGGTATGTACGGAGATTCTCCCATTATGCTTGAACCGGCTCTTTCAGCTAAAGTAGACTATGTCCGTTCTCCGCGTAAAGAGGTATGGGAACAGTGTGTGAAAGACTTTGAATGGGCTTCGGAGAACTTGCCTCTAACTACTACACAAACAGGCCGTATTGTGAAAGCTGCTGCCGATCATATGTTGGCAGAGGTTGCTATCAGTGTCGGAGATTATGATAAAGCGATTGCAGCTGCGAATAGAGTAATTAGTGGAGCTGACGGTGATTATCATTTGATGACCGAACGTTTTGGAACCCGTGCCGGTGAAGCTACAGACCGTTACGGTAACCCGCATAGCTCTTATTGGGATTTGTTCCGTATGGGTAATTTTAACTACCAGGAAGGCAATAAAGAAGCCATCTGGGTATGCCAGTATGATTATGAAGGTCGTATTGGTGGTACCGGTGGCGGTGGCGTTGTCGGTTGGGCTTCTGCTCCTGCTAAATGCTACATCGAGAATTCATTCCTTTCCAATTTCTATAATGTGGACAAAAAGAGAACTTTGTCGAATGGCGAGGTTATCCAAATCTTTGGCTGGGGTAGCGTGACGTTTACGAACAGCAAAAGCGATTACGATGCAAACATCAACAAATCGAATGTTGCGACTGATTCTGTCGGTTATGGCGGCGGCGGTCTTTGTCATCCGACCGAATGGTTCTTAGGTGATCTCTGGAAAAACAGTGGAAGCGACGTTCGTGGTTCGGAAGAGATGATCCAGCGTAATTTGTATCAATCGGGTGGTAAGCCCTGGAGAGAAGCGATAGATGAAGCGAAGGCTTTATACCAGGCAAAAGTAGCTGCCGGTGACCCGGATGCAAGTTTGTATGAAATCATGGCAAGTGATACGACTACGCTTTATCCGCGTATCTGGAAGTTTACTACGGATAAGCATGTAGACGGTGATTATCGCCGCTATGATCCGGACTGGTATATGATCCGTATGGCAGAAACTTACCTGCTGTTGGCTGAAGCATATTTGAATAAGGGAGATAAGGCAAGTGCCGCCGATGCAATTAATGTTGTTCGTGCCCGCGCCAAAGCTCCGTTGTGTACTGCTTCCGATGTAACGATCGATTATATCCTGGATGAGCGTGCCCGTGAATTGTATGGTGAAGAACACCGTGCCGTTACATTGTCTCGTTTGTCTACAAAGGAAAACCCTGTATTGGTTCAGCGCGTACGCAAATATGGTTATCGTTTCCCGGCTGCTTCGAACGAAGAGTTGAAGGGTAAAGGACCGAATATCCAGGACTATCAGTGGGTATATCCGATCCCGTATCAGGTTGTCGAAGCTAATTCTGGTGCAGATTTCCCGCAGAATGAAGGCTATTGATTAGTACTATCTGTATAAATAATGAAAGCCCGGTTGCAGCAATGCAACCGGGCTTTTCTATTATAGAAGGATCAGGCAGTACGGACGAACCCGTAGTACCAATATGTATTGCCGTACTTCTGTCTGAGCACATGATCCGTATTCGGACGCTGGGACATCAGTACGCCAAACTCCTCGAAGGCCTGTCTGCAGGCTGGCGTTACGGGATAGGTCTTTGTCGCACCTGACTGGGGAAACATAAGATCCACCACTAAAAGGGCTTCCTGGTAATGAACCGGAATCGGTTCACCTTGCGGGAAATATTGTTGGAACAAGCTGTAGAAACCTTTCAGGTCTTTACCTAAAAGAACGCCGCATAACAGGTAATCGAGCGCTTTGCGGTTGGTCGTATCTGCCTTGACAGCCTGTGTCAACAGGATCATAGGCGATGAGGCATCTATGATGAAGTCTTCCCTGTATCCCTTTTCCTGTTTCTCCGGCCGGTAGGAAAGACGGTTCATGCGTTCCTGCACCCATTGGTTGTGGCAGGTGGATGTATTCAGTATTTTCAGGTATTTCTCAGCCAGAGCCGCCTCGCCGAATTCAATCTGCCAGTCGGCCATTCTTCGGAGGCGGGAGAAGGTAAGCCCTTGCGGAGACATGGCGTTGGCCTGTGTCAGTTGATGAAGGGCTTCATGCTTCAATCCGATAGCGTAAGCGAAAAGACTGTTGAAGTTAGCCCCGTCCGGCTCATCTGCGGGCAGGTAGATACGGTCTGCCGACTGGACCGGATAATGGAAAAGCTGTTCCGGCAGACTCCCCTTTTCGCAGAGGGCAAGCATGAGGTAAGGATGATAGTAAGCATCAGCTGTACCTTTGGTTTCGATTGTTTGAAGGACCTCTTCCCATTGTTGTTCTTCCGTATAGCGTTGTACGGCCAGCCTTCTTTCCCTTTCCCGGTTCGGGGAAGAATAAATGCTGTAACAGCCGAATGCCAGTAACAGAACCGGGAAGGATAACGTAACATAGCGGTTCCCTTTCCATTTAGAAAGCAGTACCGGACAAACCGGAAGCAGGAATAAAGCATAATACAGGTAAGTGAATCGCATTTCGTATGCCTGGCCGGTAAATGTATATAATTGGTTTCCGGGTGTATAATAAACGAAATTCTGCCATAGCAGGGGCCATACGCCGGCAAGCGCCAGGGCTATGACAGGCAGTACTGGAAATCCCTTCTGCCTGAAGAAAATCCATTCTGCCGCCAAAGCGTAGAGATACAACAGTAGCATGCAATATGCCGGCAATAACAAATACAACAAAGGCATGGCTATCAACAAAGCGATATGGCGAATCCGGCGGTTTCCGATAGAAAGATAAAAAGCGAGTGCCAGCAGGAAAGTCCCGTATTGTAGCACTGCCGATACATTCCAGGCATATTGGTAGATACAGAACATAACGACCGGGATCGTGATCTGCCACCCGTGTTGCATGGCCTTCCATTTATGCAGATAAAAAAGAGTGACGATAGCCGTAAGTGTCAGTAGTCCTGTCTCAACGAAAAGTCCTGCTGTTAGCGGACGATAGAACTGAGTCAGAAAGTTGGTCAGCAGATTATTCCAGCCGGCAGGAGCCAGCAGATAACCTTGCAGGTAGTCGTCGGTTGCCAGGAACAGCCCGCTCGCCTCCTGGTAACGGATATATTCGGGATAAAACAGGTATTCGATAACAAATACATAAACAGCCGACAGAACCAGAAGTATGATGTTTTCTTTTTTCATTTTTACGAATATCTTTAATCGGTTACGGTATGATCCAACCGGGATCTTGTGATTGTGACTTTTCCCTTGATGAACTCCGGTATATTGAATGATTTCAGCCGGAGGCTGTTTTCTTCGGGATCTTTCTGAGGGAGCAGGAACGGTTTGCCGAAAGTACCGTTTGTATCGAAATGGGCAATGAAGAAACGGGTATAGAGCCCGTCCAGCCGGCGACTGCTGAAGATGATCCATCGTCCGTTTGAAGACCAGGAGTGATAGCTTTCCACATCCGGACTGTTCAGGATATCTGTATCGACCGCACTCGAATCTTGCAGCGAGATCATCTTCAGGTCTGCCTCTTTGTGCCAGATAGGGAAGGTGGCATAGTCCGATTCGGTGTAAAGCAAATACCTGTTGTCCGGAGAGATACGGGGGAATGAGGCACTCTTGCCGGTTGCCTTATAAACCGTGTCGACTGTCTCTCCGAATGTTCCGCTTGCCGGATCGAAGGAGACGCTGCAGATGGAGTATCTTAACTCTTTCAATTCTTTGGGTAGCTGCTTGGCCGGAGCGTTGCAAAAGTACAATCGTTTCCCGTCAGGAGCCCAGGCCGGGAAAGTTTCGAATGAGGCAGGTCCGGATAAGCGGGGATCGCTGATAACCGTGTTATGGGCGATGTCATACAGGACCAGGTCCGATTCGAGATCGTACACTTCGATCAGATCCGGATTCCGGCTGTAGAATGACTGCCGGGTGGTGTTGGTCGAAAAAATGATATAGTTCCCCGACGGGTGCCAGTGTGGGTAAGTTCCTTCTTTAGACGACCCGATTTGTGACAGTTGTATTTTTGTCGCCTGATTATCTTTTACGACAATTGTGCCTCCCGGTGATGTACGCGCATGGAACATAAAATCAGTCGGGGAATAATCACAGAATGAATGGCAGTTTACACATCCTTTTTCATTCATATTACTGGAGATAATGATCTCTTCATTAAAACTGTTTAAGGACCTCTGCCGGATATCCATTTCATGCCAGGATTCATAACCGGGTTCTATTAGCCGGTATGCGATATACGGATCGATGGAGTCGGGGGGGATATAAATGGGGAAAGACTTATACCGTATGCCGTCCGGATGAGATTTGTCCCAAACGGACACCGCTATATCTATTTGTTTGCCAGAATATTCGGATAAGAGATGTTGCCATTTTTTCAAGGGAATATCGATTGTATTATCTCCGTCTATCTCGAATAATAACTGTTCGTTACAGCTGAAAGAAGCCTTTATATAAGAAGCCTTTTCGACTTTAAAGTTTAGAGGCGCTATGTTGACAGGAATGCTCACTTCTTTGTAATCCGGAAAGATATCCGGATAGCTATTCCCGGTTACCGATGCAGTTCTATTTCCGGAACAACTGATATATAAAAAGAAGGTCAATATACAAAGAAATAATTGTTTCATGTCTCATTCTGTTTACGATAACACGCTACAAAGATGTATCAAATTTTTAATTATAAATATCAAAAGCATAGATAAAATTTGTGTGAACATCAATATTTTTGTCCAACATGAAAGACACATGGAAACATGGATTAATCTTAATTGTGTAAATACAGTACTATGATGAACAGTTATAAATTATTCTTTTTATGTTTTGGCTTGTTGTGTGGTATACACGTCTCTGCCAAAGATTATTATGCGACGGATTTCGGTGTAAAAGCCGACGGCAGAACGTTGAATACGAACGCTATCCAGAAAGGAATCGACTTTGTGAACGAACAGGGTGGAGGGCGTTTGGTTTTTACCACAGGCAACTACCTGACCGGCACGATCTACCTGAAATCGAACGTGACGCTGCATCTTGAAGAAGGAGCTACTTTGCTGGGGTCGACTAATCCCTGGGATTATGAAAAAGATTCGTATATTCGCTGGATGTCTATGATCTTTGCAGTCAAACAGCAGAATATCGGTATCACGGGAAAGGGGACGATTAACGGCCGCGGTTTTCATACAGCCAATAATATGGTGGACTATATCCAACGGGGTGTCTATGATGATCCTCTGAAACTGGGTCGTCCGAATGAGACAAACCGCCCGCAGAACATTTACTTCCGCGAGTGTGAGAATGTGACAATCAAAGATATAACGCTGAGGGACCCGGCAAGCTGGAACCAGACGTACGACCAGTGCAAGAACCTCTGTGTCGACGGAATCCATGTCGACAGTAAATCCTATTGGAACAACGACGGTATCGATATAGTCGACTGTGATGGTGTCGTGTTGAAGAACTCTTTTATCGACGCGGCGGATGATGCACTTTGCTTCAAATCGCATGACGCGAACAGTATGTGCCAAAACGTGGTGGTGGAGAACTGTGTAGGTCGTTCGAGCGCCAGCGGTTTGAAGTTCGGAACGGTGTCGCGGGGTGGGTTTCGCAATTTCAAGGTGAAGGATATCAAAATATACGATACCTATCGTTCGGCCATTACATTTGCGGCAGTCGATGGTGCTCTGATCGAGAATATCGAAGTGGACGGCGTTCGTTCCATTCATACCGGCAATGTGATCTACCTCCGTATCGGTGACCGTTGGAGTGCCGGGAAGCGGCCGGTCATGAAAAATATTACGATAAAAAATGTCTATGCCGAAATCCCGATGGATAAACCGGATGCAGGATATAACTATGAAGGCCCGATCGAAGACCTTCCCCGTAATATCTCCCCGGCCAGTATTGTCGGGCTGCCGGACTATAAGATTCAGAACGTGACGCTCCAGAATATAGAGATCGTCTCTCCCGGTGGCGGCAATCCCTACTACGCGTATCGCGGACTGACCCCGGCCGAACTGGATAGTATTCCCGAAATGGTTACGTCCTATCCTGAGTTTTCTCAGTTCAAGGAGCTGCCTGCCTGGGGCTTTTACATCCGCCATGCGGAGGGTATCACTTTCGATAATGTGACATTTAGGGCTTTGAAGAAAGATTACCGTCCTGCGATTGTAACCGACGATGCACAGGGGGTGACGCTTAAGGATGTCAGGTTCGTTGAACCGGAAAGTGAGGGAAAGCAACAGGTATTCCCTTATAAATCAGAAGTGAAACAAACAGGATTAAAATAAAAGAACAGGATAATAAGATGAACGTAAATAAATTATTTGCAAGTGTGACCGGTCTGCTGCTTTTCGCGGCGAGCCTTTCGGCCAAGGATTACCAGGTTTCTATGTTCGGCATCCAGTCGGACGGGGTGACGCTTAACACCCGTTCCATTCAGCGGGCTGTCGATTATATCAGTGAACAGGGAGGCGGCCGGCTGGTCTTTTACGTAGGCCGTTACCTGACGGGTTCGATCGAGTTGAAATCGAATGTGACGATCCGTATCGAAGAAGGAGCGGCCTTAGTGGCTGTTCCGTCTGTATATGATTTTAAAGGGGCTAACGGTTGTAATGCTCTGATCTATGCCGATAAGCAGAAGAATATCGGGATCGGCGGGAAAGGCATTATCGAAGGTCGCAACAAAGCGGTCAGAGCCAGCATAGAAGAACAGTTGCAGAAAGGACATATCAAAGGGAATGTTCCAGATTATGCCCCGGCCCTCATCTGTCTGGACGGTTGCGAGGATGTGAAGATCGAACAGATCACGCTTCAAGATGCTTGTAATACGGCTGGGATTTATAAGGATTGCCGGAACGTCACGATCGACAAGGTTGTCGTAAACGCACAGACATCGGAGAGCAAAGCAATCTTTATCTCCGGCTGTGACGGACTGAAGATGACGGACTGCTATTTCAATATGACGGTAGACCCGTTGCAAACGGCCGGTACATCCCGGAACCTGACATTTACTGATTGTTTTACACCGGACGGCAAGGCTGTCTCGACCGATAAATAAAAGGGAGGAAAAAATATGCAAAGGAGATCTTTTATCAAGCAAAGTGTTTTGTGGACAGCCGGATATGCGGTGGGCAGTCGCATGCCGCTCTGGGGTGCTGTCAGTGGGACTGATGAAGCGACGGGCGCGACATTGCGTTCCGGCGAGTTATATAAGTTGTTCCGTAATCCGCAATCCATCTACCGTCCGTTTGTCCGGTGGTGGTGGAACGGCGATAAGGTCGAAGCTGACGAACTGAAGCGTGAACTGCACCTGTTGAAGGATGCCGGTATCGGCGGAGTGGAAATCAACCCGGTCAAGTTTCCGGGGAATGATACGGACGACCTGGGGAAGAAGTCCCTTCACTGGCTGAGCGACGAATGGATCGACATGCTGCGGGTGACCTTCGATGAGGCGAAGTCGCTGGACATGACCTGCGACCTGATCGTCGGCTCGGGATGGCCTTTCGGAGCGGAGTTTCTGACGGGAGACGAACGGGCGGATGTCGTGGTGAACTATTCCGAGAAGCTGACGGGGCCGATCGACTACGAGGTCTCACGCGACGGTCTGTTCTGTGCGGCCGACCCGGCTATCAGTTCTCCTTTCCTGGGTAGGAAGATGGAACTGGTATCCCTGCAACTGGTGCCCGAACCTTTCGGAAGTCTCGACCAGGCAATCGATCTGATGAAGAACGAAGTGGACGGTACGTTCAAGTTTAAAGTGCCCGACGGCAAGTACGTCCTGTTTGCCCTTGTCAAGATACGTGGCTTCCTCGAAGTGATCAACGGCGCTCCCGGTGCGACCGGCCCTGTGCTGAACCACTTCAATAAGCCGGCCGTGCAGAAATACCTGAACAATATGTCGGACAAGATACAGAACCGTTTAGGCCCGTTGTCCGGCAATATACGCAGTCTTTTCACCGACAGTATGGAGCTGGAAGGCTCGAACTGGACGTACGACATGGCGGAGGAATTCCGGAAACGCCGGGGATATGACGTGCAACCCTACCTGCCTTTCATCCTCTTCAAGATGGGAAGCATGGGAAATGTGCTGACCTATGAACCGAAAGTCGAATTTACTCCCGAACTCGACGATACGATCCAGCGCGTGCGGTACGACTTTGAATATACGAAAGCCGAACTGCTGCGTGAACGTTTTACGCAGACCTATTTAGACTGGTGCAAAAGCCTGAACGTGAAATCGCGTGCACAAGCCTACGGGCGCGGTTTCTTCCCGCTTGAAAGCAGCTTAGATTATGATATCCCCGAATGCGAATCATGGACCATGACCTGGCTGCGCCACCGTCTGGGAGAGGAAATGTCGGAAGAAGATTACCGTCGGGGCCGTGCCTATACGATGGTCAATAAATATGTCTCCTCTGCCGCCCACCTGCGGGGTAAACGCCTGGTAAGCTGCGAAGAGATGACAAATACCTATACCGTCTTCAATATGACATTGGAATTGCTGAAGATCGGTGGTGACCAGACCGCTATCTCCGGTGTGACACATTCTATCTTCCACGGTTTCAACTACTCCCCGAAAGAGGCGCCGTTCCCCGGCTGGATCCGTTACGGGGCCTATTACAATGAGAATAATAACTGGTGGCCCTATTTCAAGTATTATACGGCTTATAAAGGCCGTCTGGCTTCCGCCCTGCAACATGGAAGCATGTATGCGGATATCGCAGTCTTGCATCCGATTGCCGATATGTGGAGTACGTTGGGCATGCAGAACGAACCGTTCCCTGCTACGACCAATGTGAAGTATAAGACACTGGTGTGGGAAGCGATCAACAAGAACGGAAGTGGCTGTGACTACCTGTCCGAATCCATTATCCGGGATGCCGAGATGAAAGACGGATATCTGTGTTACGGCCCTTGTAAATATAAAACGCTTTTCCTGATCGAAGTGGAAAGTATGGAGCCGGCAACAGCCCGTAAACTGTACGATTTTGTGGCTTGTGGCGGTCGTATCTTCTGTATAGAGGCCTATCCGCATAAGTCTGTCGGACTGCGGGATCATGACAAGCATGACAGGGAAGTACGGGAATATGTCGAAAAGATGAAGCAGATGGACGGTCGTTTCGTCTTGCTTCGTAAACCGGAGAAAGACTTTATCGGCTGGTATCAGGGCGTGCAGAAAGAGTATGGCCTGACTCCTTACCTGACAATCGAAAAGCCTGATCCTTACCTGATGCAAAACCGTTATCAGGGCGATAATAAGGAAGAAATATTTTTCTTCAGCTACGCTCATCGCTATGATTCGCACCAGACGCGCATCACTTTCAGTAATGAGATCGTGAAAGGCCGCCAGGGTTGGGTTTGGGATCTGGAAACGGGTGAGCGTTATCGTTTGCCGTTGGATGCGAACAACAGTTACCTCTTTGATTTCGGTCCGGCTGATTCTCTCCTGATCGTGTTCGACAAGCAGAAGAGGGGTAACGATTATAAGCCGTTACCTGTTTCAGGTACAGACTTGAAAGACCTGTCGTCCAACTGGGATGTCGAGTTCCGCCACAGCCGTGAGAATACGGTACAGAATGCCCATTTCGACAAGCTGAAGGACTTGAAGGAAACGGACTATGTGAACTTCTGCGGAACGGCTGTTTATAGGAAGAAAATCAATGTCTCTTCGCCTGCCGGCATGACGCTCAACCTCGGATTGGTGCATGGCGTATCGGAAGTATTCGTAAACGGGCAGAACTGTGGCGTCAAATGGTACGGCCGCCGTATTCATCCGATAGCCGCGCAATTGAAACCGGGTGAAAATACGATCGAGATACATGTGGTGACTGTAATGGGAAACTACATGAAGACCTTGAAGGATAATAAGATCGCCCAGGCATGGACCCGGAGGCAGGATGTTGTCCAGCCGGCGGGATTGGTGGGACCGGTCACCACTTATAGAGTTGACAGTTGAAAATAAAAAGTTGAAAAATAAAGAAGATATGAAGATATTGAAGAAGATCGTGATGATGTGTTTCCTGATCGGAGCTGTGGCTCCGCTTTGGGCGAAGGATTATCAGATGACCATGTTCGGGATTAAATCGGATGGGACTACCATGAACACCCGTTCCATACAGAAGGCAATTGATTTTATCTCTGAGAACGGAGGCGGACGACTGATGTTTAGTGTCGGACGTTATCTGACCGGGAGTATCCACCTGAAGTCGAATGTGACTATTCACCTGGGGGAAGGGGCTGTGCTGGTCGGTTCCACCAATCCGTACGATTATGATATGGAACTGAATGCCTGGTATGGCCTGATTCTGGCAAATAAACAGGATAATATCGGGATTACCGGCAAAGGCGTTATCGACGGACGGGGGCGTGAGCTTGCGAATAATTACATCAGCCAGGTCTATTCCGGCGTCATTAATGACAAATTACAGTTGGGGCGTGTAGCCAACCGTCCGAAATTAGTTTACTTCCGCGAGTGCAAGAACGTGGAGGTAAAAGGGATTACGCTGATGAATCCGGCTTTCTGGACGCAGACCTACGACCAGTGCGAGAACTTGCTGATCGACGGTATCACCGTACACAGCCGCGCTTATTGGAACAATGACGGTATGGATATCGTCGATTGCAACGGCGCCCTGATCCAGAACTGTTATGTGGATGCTACCGACGACGCGATCTGTCTGAAATCACACAGTGCCGATGCGATCTGCCAGAATATCGAGGTACGCAACAATACGGCCTGCTCCAGTGCGAGCGGTATTAAGTTCGGGACAGCTTCTACGGGCGGCTTCAAGAATATAAAGATTATCAATAATACGGTGTTCGATACGTTCCGTTCGGCTATAACGATCCAGGCGGTCGACGGCGGGCTGGTTGAAAATGTGATAGTGGATAGCCTGCGGTCTATCAATACGGGTAATCCTATTTACCTGGTTGTCGGAGAGCGCCGTGAGGGCCGTCGTAGCCGGATGGATAACGTACACATCTCGAATGTCTATGCGGAGGTGCCCGCCACAAAGCCGGATGCCGGATATGAGTATGAGGGACCGACGGAAGATAATCCCCGTAATATCTCTCCTTCCGGGATTGTCGGGCTGAAGGATAACAAGATCACCAATGTCTCGATCGAGAATGTGGAGATCGTATATCCGGGCGGTGGTAATCCTTTGTATGCGAAGGTCGGTCTGGACGAGTTGGACAAGGTGCCGGAAATGCCGAAGGCCTATCCTGAGTTTTCCCAGCATAAAGAGTTACCGGCCTGGGGATTCTATGTGCGCCACGCGGATGGCGTCACGTTCAGGAATGTGAAGTTGACAGCCTTAAAGAAAGACTATCGTCCGGCTATCGTACTGGATGATGTGAACAACGGCACATTTACAAAGATCAAGGTAACGGAACCGTCTGCCGGGAAGAAGGAAAAAATACATGCTTACAAGTCGACGAATATAAAGAAATAAGGATAGTTTCCGTCATTTCCGCCACTTCCGCACTATACACTATTTTGTACGTAAAGATCGCTGAACCATAGTTGGTTATGTTGAAAATGGCGTTGTAAGGAGATGCGGAAAGTATATGAAAAGAAACGTACGTCTTTTACT
Source organism: uncultured Parabacteroides sp. (assembly GCA_900552465.1). Taxonomy (GTDB): domain Bacteria; phylum Bacteroidota; class Bacteroidia; order Bacteroidales; family Tannerellaceae; genus Parabacteroides. The sequence continues at coordinate 78,502 of URZO01000010.1, forward strand.
CGAAAGACGTACGCTTTTTATTTGAAAAACTAACGTTTATTTATCCCAAGATCTTATCCAACGTTTTCCGGCTGGAGTCAGAATAAAGATAAGATAGGCTAAGCCTAATCCGCCTAAAATGCTGTATAATAAAATTGCTGCACTCATTGTCATTATTTTTTATAAGTTATCAATGTAATAAAAGCACCAATGGCTATCACAGTAGCCGCTACTCCAGCTATATATATCACTGTTATTTTATCGGGAATCATATCCAATGCCGCCGTGATAACAGCACCTCCGATAATCAACTTGGATATATCCAATAAATACCTTGCAACCTCTTTCGGGATGCTTATACTCTCTTCTCTAATCGGAAGCAGATGAAAATTCATGTTTCGTCTTTTTCTCATAGCCAATGAATTTAGTTATATCAAAAACAAAGATAGGAAATATTTTATGAGCTTTCCTATCTTTAAATTTTTTATTTTAGCATACCTCCCAATTACCGCATGGTGTAAATGGGAAAATATGCTTTAATATATTGTTATATAGTAGTTTGAATGGTGCAAGGAGCGTATAGTGCGGAAATGGCGGAAGTGACGGAAACTCATCTGTTAGAAGTACCCGTGTGTCTCTACATCTCCGTATTTCAATGCGACTTCTACCCGTTTAACCGTGAATGAATTCTCGTCTCCGGATTGGAAACCGATGTTGTTGTAACCCTGTTTAAGGACGTTTGCGGGCAAGATGAAAGCATACTCCTTCTCGGCTCCCTCCAGGCCGCGTTCTTTGTCGTAGAGGCGGGTATAAGACGGCATTTCCTTTTCGATTGCCTGTCCGTTGATCGTCAGCTGGCAGGTTGCCGGACGGTTGGTACGGATAAACAAGATTGCTTCCTCCGGATAACCTTCCTCTACGGCATCGCCGATATAGATATTTGCCTCTTTCCGCTCTCCTTTATCTATTTTGAGCGGAAGGGGAGAGTCTGGCTTTATATTATACTGGACAACACCGTCCGATAAAGCATATACTTTGTTCCGGCCTTTCAATGTTTCCAGGGAGCCTAATTCCTGCAGCAGTTCCGGTATCCTGACGCGGCAAACCTGTCCGCCGTCTTCCAGGTGCAGCTTCCCGTCATAATCGGAATAGTACTCGCCGAAATAGTAATTAAACAGATAGATACCGTCTGCCCCCTGCGAGAGTATGTGGGAACACATGCCCCGGTGCATGCCGTGCGACCAGAATTCTCTCGGACGATAGCCGCCGTCGTCGATGGAGCTGTAGAACGGAATGTTGAGGTCGTCTCCCAACTCTTCCCGGAACTTGGCTACGGGCATTGCCGGATCTCCCCGCCAATGGACACCCGTACTGATAAAGTCCAGCAGACCCAGGCGGAGCCATTCGCGTACATCCAGACCCTTCATCATATTCTGTTCGACAGTCGGGGCTACACGTGCCGACAACAGGATCTTTTTCCCGCGTTTGGCCGATACTTCGTCAACCTTTTTGCGGATATCTTTTACCAACTGGGTCATAAGCGGTGCGTTCTGCGGCCCTGTACCCGATTTGAAATAGACGATGAAACGCATGAAGTCCAGGTCGTAACCGTCTATCATGTCATATCTTTCGAGTTGTTCGCTGATAATCGCCAGCTTGCGGTCGCGTACCTCCTTGATGGCAAAGTCCAGGGCGCCTCCGCTGTTATAGCCTTGTGTCGTGTCGTTCAGCCAGTATTCGGGGTGCTCGATCCAGAAGTCGGTGTACCAGATCGGGCAATGAGTAGTCGTGTCATTGAAGTGCAAGTCATTCATCCGGTAGGTGATAAAGGCTTCCATCCCTTTCTCTTTTGCCCGCGTGAGCGTGTGGGCGACGAGATCGGTTCCCTCTTTTTCCAGATTCAGGTGATTGCGGTAGTACTTGCGGAAAGAGTTATATTGGGCGGTGTCACAGCCGCAATCCAGTGTGCCGTTCAGGTCGTCGCCCATTACATGCCCGTATTTGGAACGTACATAGAAGAAGTCGCTTCCGGAACACATCATGTAAGTCGTGACCTGCGAGTTCGCGACCATATCCACACATGAGTCCAGGTCGGCCAATGTCAACGGACGTTGTTTGAACCAACGGTTTCCTAAAAGGTCGGAGCCGTCATTGTTATGGATGATCCGGAACGTGCGTTCAGGAGCCTTTTTCACATCGGGTGCACAGGCAAAAAACGCCTGTGCACATAAAAGGATTGAGAAATAGTTAATTATAAGTGATTTCATGGTGCATTGTTTTTTATTCTGCTGATGTTAATGAATATGGCTTTTCCTCTGCTGTGAATAGCCTTTTCTTATTTGGAGTCGAGGTCATCCGGAAGACCAGTTCGCCGCCGTCCATGATGTCCTGTTGGGTGATGTAAGCCTTTTTATAAGGCTGGCCGTTCAGGGTGACGGATTTGATATAGCGGTTCTTGTCGCTGACCTTGTCTGCTCTGATTACAAACGTTTTCCCGTTCTCCAGGTTTACCTTCATATAAGGAAGATAGGGAGTCCCGATTACATACTGGTCCGTTCCGGGACATACCGGGTAGAAACCCATTGCCGAGAAGATATACCAGGCGGACATCTGGCCGCAATCGTCGTTTCCGCACAGGCCGTCGATGTTGTTCCGGTACATGCGGTTCATGATTTCACGGATCCAGTATTGCGTTTTCCAGGGTTCGGAAGTCCAGGTATATAAATAGGGAATGTGGTGGCTGGGTTCGTTTCCGTGTACATACGTGCCGAGCAAGCCTTCGCGGGTGACATCTTCCGTCTGGGCGAAAAATTCATCCGGGAGGTGCATGGTGAACAGGGAGTCCAGCTTGTTGATAAAACTGCGGTTGCCACCCATCAGGCGGATCAGGTCGGACGGTGCCTGCGGTACGTAGAACGAATAATTCCAGGCATTTCCTTCGATAAAACCTTGTCCGTGTGTACTCAGCAGGTCGATGTCTTCCTTCCAGCTTCCGTCTTTATAGCGGGGACAGGCAAAACCCAGGCTCGGCTTGAATACGTTTTGATAGGAGAGGGCACGTCTCTTGTATGTCTCAGCGGTCTGTTTATCTCCCATTCGAAGGGCTGTATGGTAGATCGTCCAGTCTTCGTAGGCATTTTCCAGTGTGATGGATGCCGATATCGGGGAGTTGTCAAAAGGCACATACCCCAATTGTTTGTATTCGTCCGTATGGTCGTAGTAGGGGACGTTCGAGCTGCTGATCATGGCTTTGACCGCCTCTTGCCTGTCGACCGGCAAACCTTTGGCAATGGCATCGGCGAGGACGGAGACGGAATGGTATCCGATCATACACCAGTTCTCATTTCCCATGTGCGACCAGACCGGAAGCAAATGGTGCACGCTCTGGCTGTAATGGGCAAGCATCGATTTGACAATGTCCGCACTGACATCCCGTTTGATGATGTTAAACAGCGGATGCAAAGCCCGGTAAGTATCCCAGACCGAGAATACCGTATAGTTGGTAAATCCGTCTGCCTGGTGGATATTATGGTCGATTCCTCTGTACTTGCCGTCTACATCCATATAAACGGACGGGTTGATCATGGTGTGATATAACGAGGTATAGAGCATTGTCAGCTGGTCGTTGCTTCCCTCTGCGTCGATTACGGAAAGGGCCTTTTCCCATTTGCCGTTTGTCTCCCGGCGGATCGAATCGAACGATTTACCGCTGGCCTCCGCCTGCAGGTTTTTCACAGCTCCGTCTGTCCCGACAGCCGAAAGGGCCACTTTGATTTCGAGCGGAGCTGCACCTTCCTTAAATTCGAAGTAAGAGACTACTTTACGGCCGCCGATCTCAGGGAAATTCTCTGCTGTGTTGAAACGGCGGAAACCTCCCGGATAATTGACTTTCTCCCGGTCCGTATAGCCGTAGTGTGTGATCGGTTGCGAGAATGAAATAGCGAAATAGGTGTAGTTTACCCGGCTCCATCCGTTGGTAATGCGGTAACCGGTCAGCAACGTGTCGTTCTCGACCCGCAGGTTCGCCCACAGGACTTTGCCGTCATAATTGTAAATGCCATGGTTGAGGTCGAGTATCAGTTGTTTCTTCTGCCCGGCAGGATAGGTATATTTGTGGATACCAGCCCGTTCGGTCGCTGTCAGTTGGACTTTGATCCGGTCGTCGGCCAGAAATACCTCATAATAACCGGGACGGGAAACTTCCGTGTCATGGCTGAAGCGGGAACGGTAGCCGCTGTCCGGATTATCGGCCGTGCCCGGATTGATTTGTAATTTCCCGGTGAAAGGCATCAGAAGGATATCCCCCAGGTCGGAATGGCCGGTACCGCTGAAATGGGTATGGCTGAAACCCACGATCGTGCTATCCTTATGCTGGTAGCCGGCACAATATTCGTAAGCACGGGGTTGATATACGCCATCGATGTTATGGGGAATGGTATCCGTGTCCGGACTCACCTGTACGATCCCAAAAGGGGCACAGGCGCCGGGAAATGTATGTCCCATTCCGTTTGTCCCGATGATCGGGTTTACCAGATCGGTCTTTTGCGCCATAACCGGTAAGGCCATGCACGCAAGGGCGAGAATCAGTGATTTCATTTGTTTTTGCATATGCGTGTTTTTCTTATTTCCTGAGATGTTCAAAAGTAGAAAAAGTCGCAGATATGCAAATGTGCTTTTTGTCGGATTTATATAGATATTTGGCTAAATGACGGGGTTACAGGTCTTCGGCATATCTGACCAGCTCGAGCACCTGTTGAGGGTCGTCGAAGTCGGTCTTTTGCGTTTTGATGTATTTCTGTATTGTTTCCTGCTGTTCTTTCGGATATAATTTGAGGAATTGCTTGCCCGTCTCGAATGTCTTTTCTTTTCCGTTTCTCTTTATTGTGTACCGTTTCTCTACATCGGCAATGATGATTTTCTCCGTCTCGAGTTTGTAAGACTGTCCTCCTGACTGATAACTGGAGTAGGAGTCGACGGAAGCCGTTTCCGAGCGTCCTCCGTATCCGACCTGCTTGCCTTGCGGACGGGATTTCCCTCTGTAGGTGACTGCCAGGAAAGGCTCCTGGTTCAGGTATTCCTGTGCCAGCCCTCTGGGTGCCAGCTGAAAGACACGGTTGTCTATTTTCAGCATACGGATCATATCCGGTTCGGCAAAGAGCTTGATGTTGTTATTATCGTTCTCGTCAATAAACATAAAAGCATTCCTTGCCAGGCTGTAGTTTACTTTTACACTGAAAACCCTGCCGTCCTTGTAATAGATCAGGCTTTGCTGGAAATCGTTAAACAGATATTCCGGTTTGCTTTCCTGGGCAAAGAGTCCGGTAACTGTGGCGATCATGCAGAACAGTAAGGCACAAATATGTTTCTTCATGGCATCTGGTGTTTAAAATCCTATGGAAAGATACGTATTGTTATTGGATATAACAAAAAAGGCCACCCCTTTTTATGGAGGCGGCCTTTTGGGTATATGGAATAAGTTTGTTATTACTTAACCAAAGATGCGAATTCGCTGTTAGTTGCATATTTTGCAAATTCCAGGTCGATAGCAGCTTCTTTTGCCATAGATTTGTCAGCAGCGATAGCAGCTTTCAAATTGCTGATAACACCGTTAGCGTCGTTTGTACGAGCAGCTACGATAGCTTTCAGGTAAGAAGTTGTAGCGTCAGGTCTTGCAACAGCGTTCAAAGTCTGAGATGCTTTGCTGTAATCCTTTGTCAGGATCTGAGCCAGAGCAGCGTTGTTAGACTTAACTGAACCGAAAGAGTTGGCAGCTTTAGCCCATTCGCCCTGTTCCAGATACAGAACGCCCAGAGCTTCGCTTAATTCAGCTACGCCTGATGCGCTACCGAACAACTGCTGAGCCTTAGCCTGGTCACCCTTAGTCAAAGCGATCAAACCTAAGTTCATGTTAGCTTCCGGATTAGCTTTTACAGAGTTTGATTTGTTGAACATCTGTTCAGCCTTAGCCATGTCGCCAGCGCGGAATGCCATCATACCGATGTTGTTCCAAGTGCGGTAGCAGTTAGGATAGAGTTCAGATGCTTTTGTATAGATAGCCATCTTTTCTGCGTCGTTGTTAGTCAGAGTAGCAGCGTACAGGATTTCTTCGATGTTCAGTTCTTTAGGATTGCTCTTAGCCAATGCGCTGATTTCGTCGTCAGACTTACCGATGATTTCGATGTTGGCAGTCAAACGAGAACGACGAAGCTGCGGCAGGATTTCTTCAGCCAATGTGCTGAATACAGAAGAGATATTCTTGATTTCCTGTTCGCGTTGTTCCGGATCTTTGTACATAGAAAGAACGCGCAGTACGAGGTCTTTATCCTGGATGTTAGATTTTGAAACCAATTCCTGGAAGCCTTCCCAGTCCTGAGCTGTGTAACGAGCGTCAACCGGAGCGTCTACCTTCATTTTCTTCAATTCTTTAGCCAGATATTTGTTAGTGTTGCCTTCACGTCTTTCTGCCAGGCCTGTGTTCAGTTTAACACCACCGTCAGGAGAAGCGTAAGCCGAGATTTCGATTGCTACGTTCTGGTTAGGAGCTTCGTCTGCATTCTTAACAAGGTCTTTCCAGTCTGCGATTTCGCCTTTGCTCAGTTCTTTAGAACGGAGTTCAGCCTGCTGGATAAGGAACATGATGTTAGCATCGTGAGCTTCTTTGATGATACGCTGGAATTTGTCTGCTGCGATAGCTGCGTTGGCAGTAGCTGCGTCAGCCAATTCAGAAGTAGCGATTACACCTTCGCCGATCTTTACATCCGGCAATTTAACAGTCTTGTTCTTGATCTTTGCATCGAAAGTCAGATACAATTCTGATTTCTTCATTTCCGGTTTGTAAGTGAAAGCAGATTTCATGGTTACGTTAGCACCTTCTTTCTGCGGGATAACCTGGTTGTTACCCTTTACTTTTTCACCCTGGTAAGTGTAAGATGTTCCCCATGCTTCACCACCGGCATAACGCAGAACCGGAGTTACGGTTACAGTGGCTTTCTTATTAAACCATTTTGCAGGGAATGTGGCATTAATAGTCACAGGAACTTTGCCTCCGATGGCCTCAAGCGGCTGCGGTTCAGCTTTGATGTACTCTTCAGCTAACGGTTTCAACTTGTTTGAACAAGAAGAAAAAGTCAGAATTGCTGCCAATACAAGGAAAGGCAATAAATACTTTTTGTTCATAATTTGATGTAAGTTTAAAATGTTACTATGTTTATATATTCACTTTCAATTATTCCTTAGCCATCAAAGTGCAAAACTAAAGCATTTTTTTGTTATGAAGAGCAAAGAAGAAATAAAATCTTTCTAATTAATACTTATTAATGAATTATGAGGATCGTTTAGCGGTTTTAGCAACCGGAACATACGGTAAATGTGGCTAATTCCGGTTATTTAGCTTAATACTCTTATGCAAATATTTCTTTTGATTGCTCTGTTATGGCTGTAATCCGGGAGGGATTAAGCCTGTACTTCTTGTCAAATTTTAATCAAAACAGCACCTTTTGAGTATAAAGTTTGTTATTATAAACAATTTTCGCAATGTATGCTCCGGCGGGGATAGAACCTATTTCTAAAGTCGTTTGTTGTCTGTCGAGCGCGTATTGCCTGACGGTCCTCCCGTCGAACGACACCAAGGCAAGTGAAGCATGGCTTACAGGCACTGCAAAGTCTATACGGATCGTCCGGTGATATTTGTCGGCAAACAGGATTACGCCGTTTTCTGCCTTTATCTGTTCGTTGGCTGTTCCCGTAGCCTTCGGGTCCAATCCTTCGCAGACGGGGGAGTCCAGTCCGATGGGGTCGAGCCAGCATTTGAGTTGCCGGCAACTGTCTTCCGGTTCAGACCAGCTTTTTTGTATGGAAAAGAAGTAGTCGTCGACCGGCTTTCCGCAAACGGATGCTCCGCCGGTCAATCCGCCGATGACGTGGTTGTCACCGTCGAAGAGGGGTGAGCCTGATGAACCGCCGGCTGTACATCCTTTTGCCCAACGGTTAACTCTCCAATGGGCATTCTCGTCAAATTCATTAATCGAGATTTTATAGGTTGCCAGTTCTACATCCCCTTCTACGATATTCAACCGCTTCAGCGATCCGCCCGGATGGTGGATGCATGTGTAAGGAGCTTGCCCCGCGTCTTGAGCGTTCCAGCCTGCATAGTAAGCCTGATAGTCGGCTGGAGGCATGTCCAGCAGTTCCAACAGTGCCATGTCGGTCCTTTCATTTACGGCGCGGAAGTGTGCCGAAGCCAATGTCTGGTCGGTACGTCCCGGCTCCACCGGATCGCATTGCGGGCTGTTGTAATTGAAATAGCAGACGATGTTGCCGGCGACTTCCTCATAATCGGGATTCTTATTATTGAAACTGTTGTTCAGGCAATGGGAAGCAGTGAGCAGGTAAGGCTTCCCGTCTTTTGCCGTATTGTTGACGAGAGTGCCGGTGCATCCTATAGATCCGTTGATAATCAGCAAGAGGACGCTGCGCTCGATGTCGTTGTATTGTGTCGTCGTATCCTGGTAGCAGGCAACCGCCGGCATACAACCGAAAGCGGGTTGGTCGGGTACGGGTTCCGATACCCGGAAGTCGCGATAGCCGTGGTTCACCTCTCCTACGGTGAGTTTGCCGGGGAAGGCTACGTTGGCCGGTTCCTGATATTCGACGATCAGCTCGTCTCCCTGGATCGGGGCAACGGGCAATAAGCCTAAATCAGAGTTGTTCAGGTGATTGAAAGAACCTAATATCTCTGTCTGGTCGCTGTTATAGAGAAACAGGCGAGCACCTTCGGGAAGGTGGTATTCGCTAAACATTATATTGATGGAAAGAGCGTCTCGGGAACGTATTCCGAGTCTCCAGACTTTTGTCCCGTCCGGAAGGGTGAAGCGAATGCCGGAATTTTCGGGTGTATAATCCGTCATAAACTTGTATGCAAAACGGTAGCCGTTACGCAAATCGGTTGCTTCAAGGGAATCGAGGCGAAGTTGTTCTGCCAAATCAAATTCCGGCATTTGTATGAACATCTCGTCTGTCATGCTTTTTGTCGCAGAGAGAGGCAATGGCTGTCCGCCATGACTTATCTGCGCCTTGCCGGAAACACAAAGAAGCAAGCACAATCCGATATTAGCAATCAAGTTCTTCACCATAATAGCGACAAATATAAGAATTTAGCTGGAAAAGGATATCGGATGTCAATAAAAATGTATTTATAAGAAAAACTGAACTATCCTGTTCCCGCGCTCCGACGCGGGATCGCCAAATAGCCTGCCGTATCCTGAACCATAAATGATGATTTACCAGTTTGTTTATATCGACCGTTGGTAACTCCTTCCCCTCT